>RFVE01000088.1 GCA_009922585.1 Planctomycetia bacterium | reverse complement strand
AGAAAGAACAAGTACGCCGGACATGGTGGTGTTGGCAAAGACCCGCCGCCGGCTGAGGTCATCCTCTGACCAGATCCACCAAGGGACTTCAACCCATGGTCCTTCAGAAGAGTCAACGATCCGCTCGGCCAGATCGGGCATCGGCCGGGCCCGGCCCCGCTGCCGGTGCCGCCGGCGATAGCTGGCCAGGGCAGTGTTGTAAGCGTCGTGTAGCTCCCGGCTGCGGGCCAGCAGCCAGGCCATGAGTACCATCACCGTCGGCAGCCGCATCAGTTCACTGACCGGTAGCTCGAGTGTCTCCAGGCCCCAGCGGTCTTCCAGTTGATGGCGGGCCTGAGCCAATGCCAGGCCCAGGCGATGGCATTCCCCGGCCCGCTCTTTTGCCAGCGGCCACCAACGCCTGAGGATGCAGTCGGGCACAAGTGGGGCGAGCAGGTCGCTGGCTCGCTGGCCGAAGCTGCGAAAGCAGTCCTCATCTTCGATGCCCCGCTCCTCCCAGGCGATCGCCGGTCCGGGGCGGTCGAATGGCACCTGCTTCAGCCGGGCGTTGGCCGGCGTGCCGACGGGCACCCCGACGCTGGTGCTGCTGCAGCGGTCGGTATCGACCACGAGGTTCACCGCCGTGCCACCGAGTCGGCGGGCGTAGGCATCGATCGCAAAGTTTTTCAGCCAGACGCCTGGATGGAAGAAGTCCGGCTGGTGGCCCCCCATGATGATCGGCGCGTTGATCCAGTCGGCTGTACTGGAGGGGCGGTGGGCGTCGCGATAGCTCGAGGTGTATTCGAAGGCTACCGTCAGTAGTTCCCGCCGGGTGGCGGCAATCAGTTCCCAGAGCTTGAGGTCACCCACGCGGGTGTCGAAGGCCGCCCGCAGCAGCCGGTTGTTGTCGACCAGCTGGTCGATGGCGAAGGCGGGATTGGCCGGGGTGGCAACCGGTGGTGGATCGAACAGCCGCTCACCGGAGGCTGCCGGCGGACGGTGCTTGCGTTGGTAGGTTGGGGGCGGGCTGCTCACGCGTCGACTTTCCTGCTGAGAGGCCCCCCACCATACCCGAGCGTCACGGTCTCGCCATGACGGTTAGCCACGGCCCGAGCAGCACGGTCGAGGACGACGCGATAGTGGGCCAGCCGGGTGGCAGCGTCATCGAGTGACCCGCCAAAGCTCCGGCTGGCATCGAGATAGACCAGCGGTACCGGTAGTTCCTCGATCACCAGCCCCGCCGCCGCTGCCAGCACCCAGACCTCCAGCGGCATGGCATAGCCGGATTCCGTGACGGGCAGGACGAGCAGCGCCTGACGGGAATAGGCCTTAAAGCCACAGAAGGCGTCGGTGAGTGACAGGCCAAGCCGCTGGTTGATCTCGGCTGTGATCTGTTGGTTGATCTGCCGGCGGGACTCGGGAGCCTGACTGTCACCGGGAAACCGCTTGAGGTACCGGCTGCCGCTGACGATGTCGATCCGGGGGGCGACGGCATCACCGACTGCGGCAATAAAGGACGGAATGAGCTGTGGCTGGTGCTGCCCATCACAATCGATTGTCACCAGACCGGCCCATTGGCTGCCGTCGGGCCGTGGTGCCAGGGCGGCGGCAAAGGCCGTGGCCAGAGCCGCGCCATAGCCCCGATTGGTTTCGTGACGGATGACGGAGATGTCACAGCGCTGGGCCTGACGTTCGGCAAGCAGTTTGGAGGTGCCATCAGTCGAGCCATCATCCACCACGAGCACGTCGGTGGCGTACCTGACCACCTGGTCCAGCACCTGGTTGACGTGATCATGTTCGTTGTAGACCGGCAGGGCCGTCAGGAATCGCGTCATCAGTTTCTAACGTCGGCCGCTGGTGCGGCTTGAGGGTCAGCGGGCAGCCAGACCAGGGGATCGGCTTCGGTACGGCTGGCCCAACAGTGCACCTCGGGCAGGCTGCTGGCGATGCGGTCGGCCAGCACCTCCATCGCAAACCGTTCACTGGCATGGTGACCCACCGCAACGACGGCCAGGTCATGGGCAACCGCCGCGAGGGCGTCGTGCAGTTTGATTTCACCGGTCACCAGCGTCTGGCAACCGGCGGCGGCCACCGTGGCCACGCTTTCACCACCACTGCCACAGACAATGCCGACCCGACCAGCGGCTCGTTCGGCGGTGCCGGCAACATGGCAGCCCGGGCAGCCCAGCAAAGCGGTCAGCCTGCGGGCCAGGTCAGCCACCGTCCGTCCGGCTGGGGCGGTGCCCATCCGGCCAAAGCCGGTGTCGGGTGAGGCCTCGTCGGGTTCGATCGGGCCGACATGCTCCAGGTCCAGTGTTTCTGCCAGCAGCCGGTTGATACCACCCGCAGCTGAGTCCCAGGCGGTGTGACCGCTCCAGACACCGATACCGGTCGCCAGCAATTCCAGCAGCACGCTGCCGGTGGCAGTTTCGTTGGTAATCCGCTTGACTGGTCGAAACGGCAGCGGGTGATGGCTGACGACGAGATCGGCCTGCTCGGCCACCGCCTCTCGGGCCACCTCGGGCGTCAGGGTCAGGCAGGTCATCAGCCGAGTGATTGTCGGGCGAGCGGTACCGACAAGCAGCCCGACGTTGTCCCATTCGGCTGCCAGCCGGGGCGGGGCCAGCTGTTCAAGTGCGGTGATAACATCTTTAAGGTTCGGCATCATTTGGCAGGATACACTGCCGCCCCAGCGATGTCCGCGAAAAACCCCAGCCCGCGTCGCGGGTAAAGCAGGCCCGCCATCTTCCCCGTGAATGATTGACCAATGGAACCGTTGCGAATCTGTCTGCCGCTGCTGCCGCTGGCCACCGATTTTCGGCGGGCCCTCGACATCGTCCGCGATCTCGGTGTTGGCGGCATTGAAGTCGATGGCCGGCATGGCATCGATCTGTTAAATCTCACCGACACCGGCATTCGGCAGATTCGCAAATGGCTCGAGGACTCTGGCCTGCGGATGGCCGCCGTCGCCTTCCCGACCCGGGGCGGCTATGCCGACGAAGACCGGCTGGAGGCCCGGGTGGCGGCGACCAAACGGGCACTGGCCCAGGCCTGGCGGCTTGGCGCGGCGGTGGTGCTCGGACGGCTGGGTGAGATTCCCGCCTCCGACACCCCCGCTTGGCAGTTGCTGATCGACGTGCTCACCGATATCGGCCGGGCGAGTCAACAGGCTGGGGCGAGCTTCTGTGTTGAGGCCAGTCAGGCAGCCCCAGAGGAGCTGCTGCGGGTGCTGGCGGCAGTGCCAGCGGGCAGCTTGCAATTCGACCTGGTGACCGGCGGCCTGCTGGTGCATGGCCACGATCCGGCTGCTGCCGCGGCCACGTTGGCAGCTGACCTGGGGTTTGTGCATGCCACCGACGCGATGCCAGGAGCCTTTGCCGGGCATGGGCGGGCGGTGCCGCTGGGCACTGGCCAGCTTGACCTGCCAGCAGTGCTGGCAACGCTCGAGGAACGGGGCTATCGCGGTTGGGTCGGGCTGGAGGCCACTACCACTGGCCGCAGCGACGCAGCCGCGGAGCTGGCAGCGGCGGTTTCGCTGCTATCGTCCACGGCGGGCCGTTGAGTGTCGTTGCGGCGACATTACAATCCTCTTCATGTGGAAGTGGCATCAGATTTTCCAGCGGTCTGTCACCTGGTGTGCGTTGCTGGGATATGCCTTGGTTGTTTCGGGGCTGCCGCTGGGAGGCGTCAGACCGACGGTGGGCCATACGGCTGCTGCCAAGCGGCTGGCGGGCAAGGACCGCTCAACGCCCTTTCCCTGCATGGACACTCCCTGTGGCTGCGTCTCAGCCCGGCAGTGCTTCACCGACTGCTGCTGCCGGAGCCCGGCTGAGACGCTTGCCTGGGCTCGGGCCAACGGTGTCACGGCTGACGTGCTGCTGGCCCTCCAACGGCGAGCGGCCGAGCCGGTAGAGCCGAAAGCTGGTGGTTGCTGTGCGACCGCCGCTCCTGAGGATCTCAGCGAGGTCTGCTTTGAATATGACTATCTCGCGGCAGCCGGTCAGCATGCCGACGAGCCTGTGGCGGTCGCTGCTGTACCTGCTGAGGCAACCGCTGCCGGCGTCATGGTGCCGATGTCGGAGCAGACCCTCGTGCTGAAATCGATGCTTGCGTGTAACGGCCTGCTCACGGAGTGGCTGGCCGCAGCAAGCTGTCTGCCGCCGCCAGTCGTGGCGGCCGTGGCCGCTGGTGCGTGGCCACCGGCAGTGCTTCCCGTGCTTGATGCCCGGTTTTCCGGCGAGCGGGCTGAGCCCGCTGCGCCTCCTCCTCGCGTGGGCTGAAGGTTTTCGTTCCGAAACCCTTCGCCCGGTCATGGTCTGACCGGTGGATCGTCCACCGGTGGCATGGCCCTGGGTGCCCACATCGTTCTGAGGAGATTCTCATGTCCAAACAGCGGACTCGCGCTGCGTTTACCTTGATCGAACTGCTGGTCGTCATCGCCATCATCGGCGTGCTGGTCGGATTCTTGCTGCCGGCGGTGCAGCAGGCCCGCGAGGCGGCCCGGCGGATGGCCTGCACCAACAACCTCAAGCAGCTTGGCCTGGCGATGCACAGCCATCACGATGCCAAGAAAAAACTGCCAGCGGGTTATATCTCGCCGGGAGTGGCGGCAGCCGACCCGTCCTCAAGTGAAGCCACGAAGGGGTATGCCTGGGGCCTGTTGATCCTGCCCTACCTTGAGGAGAACACCGTCTTCGCCGCGATCGATCAGTCACTGGAAGCAGCTGGCACGGCGAACGAAACGGCGGCGGCAGCTGCGCTGCTGAATGTCTATCGCTGCCCGACCGACGCTCCACCGGCCACCTTTGAGGTCAACAACGGTGGCAGCGTGACCCTGCCAAGTTCCAACTATGCCGCCATCCTCGGCTGGAACAACGTCACCACCGAGGCGGGCCAGGGCAACGGTGTCTTCTTTCGCAACAGCGAGATCCGCTTCAAGCACATCACCGACGGCCTCTCCAAGACGATCTGCGTCGGGGAGCGAAAGCACATCCACGATTTCTTCGACCAGGGACCGTACGAAGCCAACACCACCTGGTATGCCGCGGTACCAGGGGTCAACCGGAATGCCGGCATGGCGATGATGCCGATGAAAACAGAAGGGCCTGGTTCGCTGGTGCTCGGCCATGTTGGGCAGAGTGGCATGATGGCGGGCAAGACGCCCAACCACACCAACCACATCGTCCACTTCAGCAGCAGCCATTATGGCGGCGTCGTGTTTCTGCTGTGTGATGGCTCGACCCACTTCGTGGCCGATGACATCTCATATGAGCTGTTCAAGGCCCTTGGCACCCGCAACTTCGGTGATCAGGTCAGCCTGTAGGCTGCGGCCATTGCGATTGCGGCAGTCTCGATCCGCAGGATGTGCGGCCCGAGTGACACCCGCTGAAAGCCCGCCGCCTCGGCGGTGGCGATTTCCTCGACCGTGAAGCCCCCTTCAGGGCCGATGGCCACGAGGAGATCGCCGCCGGTCGAGGTGGTTGCTGCCGCCAGTGGAAGACCACCAGGATCGGCAAGCAGTCGCTGGGCGGTCGGCTGCAGGGTTGCGAGCGACTCTAGGGTGTTGGCCTCGGCGATCTGCAGCAGCCGGCAGCGGCCGCACTGCTTGCAGGCTTCGATCACGCCCCGCCGTAGTCGTTCAACCGCGGCAGCCGTCGGTTCGGCTACTCCGCGGACGGTCCTCAGGGGAATGAGCCGGGTGACGCCCAGTTCGGTCAGCTTTTCGATCAGCCACTTCTGGCGATCACCCTTGGGCAGGGCCACTGCCAAGGTCAGGCTCGGGCCGGTGATTGGCTCGCGGTGACACTCACCAAGTTCAAGTTGAACCAGTCCCCGCTCAATGCCCAGAACCGTCGCGGCCCACCACTGACCCTCGCCGTCAAACACTTCGAGCCCAGTTCCCGGCTGAGCCCGCATCACCCGGACAACATGCCGCGCCTCATCTCCCGCAAGGATCGCCCGGCTGCCAGCGGGCGGGGTGGTGAGAAAATACCGCTGGCTCATCGACAAAACGCCTTCCGTTGGCCTCAAAAATGACGCTGACGCCACCGCGGGGAGGGCGTACGCTTTTCTCCATGGTACGCGACTGTTGGAACTTTACGGCATCTCCCTTTGAGGCCACGCTGTCACCGGCTGCTTTTAGCTGCTGCCAGCCCCAGGACGAAGTGCTGGCCCGACTTGAGTGGCTCTTCGAAGAGCGGCAGCGATTCGCCCTGGTCATTGGGGCCGCCGGAGTCGGCAAAAGCCATCTGGCAACAATGGCGGTTCGCCGCCTGGGGGCGCTCGGCGCCGAGGCGGTGTTGGTCTCATTGCGCGGCGTGCCGCACGGGGAATGGCTCGAACTGTTACTGGAACGACTTCCGCTCGATCATGCCAGCCGGACTGAGCCGACGACTGCCTGGCAGAAGCTTGAGAACCGATTACGGGAGAATCGGCTGCTTGAGCGGCCGACTGTGATCATCGTGGATGATCTCGACCAGGCGCCGGCCGATGCGGTGGCGGGTCTGAGCCGGCTGGTCGGCAGTGCTGAGCCCCGGTTTGCTTGGACAACGGTGGTCGGCACGGCCACCGGGACCACGGTCAGCAATCTGCCCGACAGCCTGCGAAATCAGGCCGCCATGCGGATTCCGTTGGTGCCCTGGAGCGAGGCTGACGTCGGCCGGTTTCTGGCTGCGGCCCTCACGCGGGCTGGCGGCGATCCAGCAATTTTTTCACCTGCTGCGGTGGCGACGCTGACCCGGTTCGCCGAGGGTCTGCCCCGCATGGTCAGCCGCTTGGCGCATCTGGCGCTGGCCGCCGCCGCCGGTGACGGGTTGACCGGCGTTGATGCCTCAACGGTTGAGCGGGTCTGGCGAGAGTTGGTGCCGGCCGATCCCACCGTTGAGACAGCAGCTTCGCCCACGTTTCATCAGGGCTCAGCCACCGGCATCTCCCGGCCCCGAGTCCGGGCCGTACGGCAGCTCTTTCAGGAGGGGTAGCGTCTGCCGGTACCATTCCAGGGCCACGGTACGATACGATCAGTGGTTTCAGCTTGTTGCCGTCCCGGAATGACGCCTTGGCAAAACGCAAAGAACGCCCGATGCAGCCGACCGCCCGGCGAATTGTCGCTGTCTCGCCGGACAATGGTGCCGCCATCGATTTGAAGCAGCCCGAACTGGCAGCGGTGCTGGCCTGGCTCATACCGGGGCTGGGGCATCTTTATCAGGGTCGTACCCGCAAGGGGGCGATCTCGATGGGCGTGGTGACCATCATTCTGCTGCTCGGCCTCTGGCTAGGCAGCGGCCGGGTTGTCTATGCCTCGTGGCGTCCGAACGACACTCGCTGGTGGTTCGCGCCCCAAGCCGGCATTGGCGTGGTGGCAATCCCGGCGGTGATACAAGCCTTGGCGATCAACGGGCCCTCCCGCGAGCCCTTCTGGCTGAGTGGCTGGCTGGCGCCACCATTGCATGACGGCCAGCTCGTCTCCCGCCGCTACGCTGAGCGGCTGGTGCAGACCGACGCCTATTTGGAGGAGGGCGACTTCTTCGACCGGCCGCCCTACCGACAGTTTCGGGCCGACCAGATCTCGATGTGGCATCACGAGCTGGGTCGGTTCTTTGAACTCGGCACGCTCTATACAGTGGTGGCTGGCATGCTCAATCTGCTGCTCATCTACGATGCCTGGGCCGGGCCGATGCATCCTCCGAAGGATAAACACCAGAAAAAAAACGATGAGCCAGCCGACGGGGAGCCGCAAGGAGTTCCCGAGGCCGATTCCGAGCAGCCCGCCTGACCCCGTCTGATCACGAAGCTTTCCATGGTTCCATCAACGCCGCTCATCGCCCTGCTGCTTGAAGGGGTGCCGATGTTGCTGTTCAGCCTGCCGCTGATTGCAGCAGCAAGCTATGTCTTTGCAGCCACTCATCATGAGTTACCGGCAGCCATCTGGTCGGCGACTGTCGAATGGGCGATCTGGCTCGTCGGTATTCTCGGCGTGGTGCTACTCGCCGTGATCGTCTTTGGCCGCCTCGTGTGATGCGGCGAGGCGGCGGAGTTGTCCGCAGGCGGCGTCGATTCGGGCTCCCTTCCGGCGGCGGACCTGCACGTTGGTGCCGGCCTTCCGCAGGATGTCGAGAAACCGTGTCTGGGCGACGTCGCTCGGCTCTTCCCAGGGCAGCCCGCTGACCGTGTTGTAAGGAATGACGTTGACCAGTGCCGCTCGGCGACCGAGCAGCCGCACCAGGCTGCGGGCGTGCTCCGGGGAATCGTTGAGGTTGCCCAGCAGTACATACTCAAAGGTCAGTCGCCGGCCGGAGGCCTCCCAGTAGCGATCGGCGGCAGCCAGCACCGCTTCAATGCCGATCGACTGGTTGACCGGCACCAGCCTGGTACGCAGCTGGTCGTCAGCTGCATGCAGTGAAACAGCCAGATGATAGCCGGGGTTAAGGTCACTCAGCCGGTCCACTGCCGGCGGCAGACCGACGGTTGAAATCGTGATCCGCCGCTGGGAGATGCCGAGGCCATCGGGATCCTGGGCGGCAGCCAGCGCGGGCAGCAGCCGGTCAAGGTTGGCGAGCGGCTCTCCCATACCCATCACCACGATGTGACTGAGCCGCTCGTCAGCAGGCAGCAGCCGGGCCAGCCGCAACAGCTGCTCGATGATCTCCCCGGTGGTCAGGTTTCGCACGACTCCGTCAAGGCCGCTAGCGCAGAAGACACAGCCCATCGCGCAGCCGACCTGAGACGAAATGCAGACCGTCCGGCGGATACCGTCCCTCAGCAGCACGCACTCAATCCGCTGGCCATCATGCAGGCCCAGCAGCAGCTTCTCGGTACCATCCTCGGCCAGCTGATGCTTGACGACGTTGGTCGTCCAGATGGTCGTTGCCGCTTCCAGCTGGGTCCGCAGGGCTGCGGGCAAATCGGTCATGTCGGCAAACGATTCGGCCCGCCGGCCATGCAGCCATCGGCGAATGGCCCGTGCCCGCCAGGCTGGCTGGCCCGCTGCCTGTAGCCATCCGGGCAGGTCAAAGCCCGGGTCAAGCAGGTGGGGCAGGGGGCTGACTGGGCTTATGGGCAGAGGCATGGCAGTTGAGCGGAGGGAGGACGGGCACCGCTGGTACGCGGGCCGGATGGACATTAGAGTATGGGGGGTGGCAGACGAGCTGCCGAAAAATCACCGCTTTCCCGAGAATACCAGCCGTCGCCGATGAGTCAGAAACAGCTTGAAGAACGGACCGCCTGGGTCTACGACGAGCAGACATTTCCGGTCTGGAATGCCTCTTTTGAGAAGTCAGATCGCACCGAGATGATCCGCGACGATCTCTGGGCCGGCCGCAGCATTTCGATCCTGCTGGCGACGCTCGTGGCCATCGGCCTGATTCTTGCGGGTGTGACGATCAATTTCGTCGTTAACTGGCGGTAGCTTCTGCCTCCGGTGTTTGCGGGGCTTCGTTGACCCCCGCTTCCCGCCGCGGGTACGCTAGTGGAACGTGGGGAGACGACGTTCGTTCCGGCGTGTCGTAATCCCGTGGGGATTTCAGCCACCGCAGTGCTAGACCGCAGCGGTTGGGCGGTTGCGAGTCGTTTGCCGGGTCCGTGGCCATCGGCGACCGGGAGGAATTGTCGCGTGGTTGGGTGGGCCAGTCAGATCGGTTTGGAGGAAAGCATCTCTGTTTGCGCGCCGGCCAAGCTCAACCTGTCACTCCAAGTGCTGGCCCGCCGGCCAGACGGCTTTCACGAGATTGAAAGCCTGATGGTGCCGGTGACGCTGCATGACCAGCTGCGGCTCAAACGTCAGCCGGAGGGAGTGTTTACTCTGCAGGTCCGGTTTCGCGGCCGGCTGGCCCAAGGCAACGGACGGCAGCTAGCCCGGGACGTGCCCACCGATGACCGCAACCTTGCGATACGAGCGGTACGGCTGCTGGCTGAGCGGGCTGGGGTGACCGCAGGTCTCGCCATTGAACTGGATAAAGAAATTCCCTCTGGGGCCGGTCTGGCTGGTGGTTCAAGCGATGCGGCTGCCGCCATGCAGGCGGCCGCCGGGTTATGGGGGCTCGACTGGTCAGCCGAGCGTTTGGCGGCCCTGTCTGCTGAGATCGGCAGCGACATACCCTGGTTCTTCGCCCGGTCGGCCGGGCTGGTTGCTGGCCGCGGTGAACAGGTCTTACCGGTGACTGGTATCCGACCGCTTCCGGTCGTGATTGCCTGTCCGGCGGAGGGGCTCTCGACGGCGGCGGTCTATGCCGCCTGCCAGCCCGATGCCAGTCGGCGGGGTGAGGCGGCGGCCCTGGCGGCCGCCCTGGCAGCAGGCGAGCTACGGCGGGCCCTGCCGCTACTTGAAAATATGCTTGAGCCACCAGCTCGACGGCTGGCCCCGACGGTCGATCGACTGCTGAGCATGATGTCGAGGCTGGGGGCAGTCCGTCCCCTGCTCACCGGCAGTGGCAGTGCCTGTTTCAGCCTCTGTCGCACCAGCACCGAGGCCCGGCGGCTGGCCAGCCGGCTTGAGGCTGCGGGCTGCCCGGGCGTGTTCTGGGGGCGGCTTACACCGGGGCGGGTGAAACCGCCTAAAGCTGTTGAGATCTGATCGATCGTTAAGGCATCGGCCGGCGACGGGGAATCGCCGGACCGGATGACGTTTGGGGGAAAGCATGGAAATCACCGAAGTCCGGATCAAGCTGGTTGAGAACGCGGCTGAGCGGCTGCTGGCATTTTGTTCCATCACGATCGACGGTGCGTTCGTGATCCGAGATCTGAAGCTCATCGGAGGTCCCAGCGGTCCGTTTGTAGCCATGCCCAGCCGCAAGCTCTGCGGCCACTGCCGGCAGTGCAGCTTCAAA
>RFVE01000087.1 GCA_009922585.1 Planctomycetia bacterium | reverse complement strand
CCCTGGAGGGCCTTCAGCGGTGTCGACTTGATGTCCCGGTTGATGAGGTCGAGAGCCGCTAGCACGAGGCGGCTGCGGCCCTCCGGCGTTTCGAGTGAGCCGTCGCATTGCGTCTCGGCTGCGAGGCCGCTCGCCGCTTCGGCAACCGCCGGCTCGGCTGCGTGCTGATCAAGAAACTCAGCGATGTGCTTTTTTGCGTAGGCAAACAGCACGTCATAGACGAAGGCAATCGACGAGGTGGTCCCCTCCACGTCAAGCAGGATGCCCTTCCCACCAAAAACGATCACGAGCCGGCTCCGTCGGTTCCGCCCAGGTAGGCCGGGCCGAGGCAGAGCGGCTCATAGCCGGCATGCACGCCGTCATCGAGATAGTGTGGCGTCCAGCCGCTGGTGTCCTGGAACAGCCGGATGGCCCTGATGCGTCGCTCCTTGCAGAGGTCAAACCAGTGCCGGGTGCCCAGTGGCACGCTGATCAGGTCTCCGGCCCAGACCTCGATGCCAAAGACTGGTCGGTCGCCTGGATTGATGTGGAACACACCGCTGCCCTGCAGGATGAAGCGAACTTCGTCCTCAGTGTGGGTGTGCTCTTTATTGAACTTATCAAGCATCGCGTCGAGGTTGGGCGTGTCGGGATAAACATCGATCACGTCGGCGGTGACGAAGCCCCCCTGCTCTTTCAGGATGTCGATTTCGGGTTTGTAAGCGGCCAGAATGTCGTCGGCTGGAGCGGCCGGGTCGACCCGATCTTCCAGCGGCCAGGTCTCGTAGTTGATGCCGTACTCGGCGAGGAATGCCTTGATCTCACCGGCATCGCTGATGCGGCGGGATTCGGCGGGAATCGTCACTATTGCCATGGTGGTGCTCCCGGGAGGGTCCGTCTGTTTGGTGGAACGTCGGTATGGCCGGGTCAGGCTGATGGCAGCATCCGCTGCCGGGCTGTGACCTCGAACAGAAACTCAAAAATTTCGATGTGCCGACGGGCCTCGGCCAAGGTGCGGCCCCAGGTGTAGAGGCCGTGGCCGGAAAGCAGAAAGCCGTGCAGCGGCGGCCTGCCGTCGCCTGACCAGTCGGCGGCATCAAAGACAGTCTTGATTCGGTGCGACAGTTCCACCATGTCCTGGCTGTTGGCGAAGATTGGAACATCGGTGTGTGTGTCGTGGGTTGCGATGCCCTCAAGCCCCTTGAGCATTTCATAGCCAGCAATCCGCAGGCTGCTGAGCTGTTCGCCGGCCGAAAGCCCGGCCCGGGAGAGAATCGTTCCCCAGACCGAATGGGTGTGCAACACCGCCCCGACAGCAGGAATCTGCTCGGCAATGAGACAGTGCAGCAGCGTCTCAGCCGACGACTTGCGGCCAGCAGCTGCGGCTGGGTCGATGAGTCGGCCGCTGGCATCAACCCGCACAAAGTCGTCCGGCCCCAGGGCTGACTTGTCCTTGCCGCTGGCGGTGATCAGCAGTTCCAGCGGGTCGCGGTCGAGCACCACCGAATAGTTGCTGCTGGTTCCGAGCGACCAGCCCCGGGCATGGAATTCGCGGCCAACGGCCCGGAGGCCAGTGGCGGCGTCGTCACTCGCGACGAGCATCCCGGCAGAAGAAACTTCGAGGAGGTGTTCCATGCCCGAACTGTAGGCGATGCTGCATATGGCCCGCAACCGACCAGCTGCCGCTACCGCTGAAAATGGGGACGGTTCCTGCCGCAGCACGGTGAGGCCCTACAATTGTGGGTACGGTTGCTGCTACGGGCCTCCGTGAGAGCTGGTCACAATTCCTGGGCAATTCCGTTTCCCCGCAACCACTGACTCCATGCTGATCCTCGTGCCGACCGCTTACGAACAAGCGATCATCGCTGACGAACTGGGGCTGGCACTGGTCCAGTCGCATCGGCTGGAACTGATCGGCTTTGGCCCGATTGCAGCTGCTGCTCGAACCGCGGCTCTGTTGGCGGCGGCGAGGCCAGCCGCCGTTCTGCTCATGGGCATCGCTGGCAGCTTGGATCACCAGCTTGACATCGGGAGGGCTGTCTCGTTCCAGCGGGTCGCCTGCCATGGGGTCGGCATTGGCACCGGTCGAGAGTTTCTGCCAGCCGCCAAGCTCGGCTGGCCGCAGTGGCCGGGGGATGCGGTTGCCGGCACGCCAGTGGTGAGTGATGAACTGGTGCTCGATCGACCGCGGGCGACTGAAGGCAGCGACGAGACGGGTGGTGGCGGCCTGCTCCTTTCGGCCTGTGCGGCGTCTGCGACGGCAGAGGATGCAGCAACCCGACTGGAGGAGTTTCCCACTGCCGTGGCCGAAGACATGGAAGGCTTTGCTGTTGCCCTTGCCTGTCGGCTGGCGGGGGTGCCCTGCCAGATCATTCGTGGCATCTCCAATCGAGCCGGCGACCGCGACAAAGCCCGCTGGCAGATCGAGCCGGCCCTGCGGGCGGCGGCCGTACAGGCAAAGGCAGTGCTGGGGAACGTCGACTGATGGAGACGATTCAGCTGGGCATCTCGACCTGCCCCAACGACACCTTTGCTTTTCACGGGTTGCTCACGCGAGCAGTCGACTGGCGTGGGCTCGATTTCAATGTGGAGCTGCTCGATATCCAGCAGCTCAACGCCCGGCTGGCGACCGGCAGCTTCGATGTGGCCAAGACAAGTTTTCATGCTGCGTTGTTGTTGGCGGAAGACTATCTGGTGTTGCCGAGCGGATCGGCCCTTGGCTTTGGGGTGGGGCCACTGTTGCTGGCTGCCGAGGCGGACACCAAGCCGGCCACCCCCGACCAGTTGACGCTCTGCCCGGGTGAACAGACCACTGCGGCCCTGCTCTTTCGGCTGTTCTATCCAGCGACAACACAGGTCGAGCAGGTGGTCTTTGCCCAAATTATGCCGCGGCTGCGGGCCGGCACTGCCGACTTTGGTGTCTGTATTCACGAGGGTCGGTTCACCTGGCAACAGCAGGGTCTGTACCTGGTCGAAGACCTCGGCGGCCGGTGGGAGGCTGAGACCGGCAGTCCGTTGCCGCTGGGGGGCATCGTGGCCAGTCGGCAGTTGCCAGCGGCGACGCTAGCTGCGGTCCAGCAGGTTATTCATGACTCGTTGCAATACGCCTTGGCTGACCCTGCGGCCGCTCTGCCGACGATGCGGCGGTACGCCCAAGAGTTCAACGATGACGTGCTGATGCAACATGTCGATCTCTACGTCAACGACTGGACGATCAATCTTGGGGACGTCGGCCGTCGGGCGTTGGCAGCCCTTGCTGAGCGGGCGGGTGCCGTCGGCATCACCGCAGGCTATCCGCTCGCCGTGCTGGAAGACTGACGGCAGCGGCCAGCAACACTGCCGCAGCGATGCCGGACGTGCCGTATTTGCACTGCGTGTACCTCTGAATTACTGTCTTCTAAACCCTTTTTTTGCGCAAGGAGTCAGCCATGCCCGCCCGGACTGTTTTGTTTTCAGGGGTCGTCGTTGGTGCCTTGGTGGTCAGCATCGTTTCAGCCGCTGATGCACCACCGGCCGAACTCGTGCCGCCGACCGACCTCCTCAAAAATCGCACCCTCGTGCTGCGGGTTTCGAAGGAGTTCATCCGCCAGCACACCCCGGCGGTGGTGGACCGACAGACCCCGGTAAACCGCTGCTTGTTCGGTGCGCACGTACGCGGCACGGCTGTTACCAATGGCAAGCCAGTAATGGCCAAGCAGCCAGAGGATAGCCAGCCGGTGCTGGTGCTGCATTTCAAGGGCACGACGCAGACGCGTACGGTGGCGACGAAAGACAGCGTGCGGGTTTTCAATACTGGCCTCGCCGAGTTTGACGTCCGCCGCGAGATCAGCTTCGACGGGCTCAATTTCCAGAAGGGCGAACGGACAATCGACATCGGCTATCACTCGACGATGACGGGACTGAGCACACCGCCTGGTTTGCGGGGCTGTGTCACCCGGGCGGTCGCGACCCGCCGGGTTGAGAGGCAGCGGCCGACCGCCGACGCAATCGCCCGGGAGGACACCAAGCGAACGGTCCTGACCGAGTTCGGCAAGCAGACTGACAAACTGGTAGCCGACCTTAATGCCAACCTGCCGTGGAAAGAGACGGTCGCCCTGCTTACCCATCCGGGCCCTGGTCGCCGTCGGCAGTTCAGCAACGCTGCCCGTTGGATTGAAGCCCGGTCGATGCACATTGACGTGAAAGGTAGTGACCTTCCCGCAGAGTCGAATCGGCTGAGGGCTCCGATCGAGCTTTGGGTGCAGGGGGAGCCGCGAGAGTCGGTGACGGGGCAGATCCTCGGCCTCTGGGGAGCCGCCCACCGGGCCCTCGATCGGTTTCGCGAGGCGGTGGTGCCTGCCGACGAGGCGAGTGCCAAAGGGGTCACGCCGGAAATCATCGGCGACTGGTGGGTGATCCGGGTCGGCAGCGACGTGGCCGAACGGTTCATCAAGCAGAAGATCGAGGCCGCAACCGACACGCCGGCGAAGGCCAGCTAAGGAAGGCCGCGGTTCACAAATACGGCGCAAACAGCCGGGCCACACCGTCGCGGATGCGGACTGGCAGTGAGCGGCCGTCGACTTCGGCGAGGCTGCGACGGGTCGAGCGGCCGATGATTTCTTCGACATGCCGGTCGAGGGCGGCGGCTAGCTGCTGGTCGTAGCTTTCGACGTTGAACTCAAAGTTCAGCCGCATGCTCCGCTCGTCCCAGTTGCCGCTGCCGAACAGGCTCCAGGCTGAATCGACCACCATTACCTTGGTGTGGTCAAACGGCGGCGGTGACATCCAAACGTTGCAGCCGCGGGTGAGCACCTGCCAGAGGAGTGCGTCCGATGCCCAGCCGACCAGTGCCAGATTATTCTGCTGAGGCAGCACGATATCAACCTCGACGCCCCGCAGGGCAGCCACCCCGAGGGCCTGGCAGATGGCGTCATCCGGCAGGAAGTAGGGCGTCATGATCCGGACCGATTTCCGGGCTGAGGCAAGCGCGGCGATCAGCACCAGCTTGATGCGGCCCACGTCGGTGTCATCCGGGCCATACCGCACCCCCCGGGCCAGGCTCGCGCCCGTGAACCCCAAATTGGGCGCCCAGGGGTAGCTGCCATCAGTGTGTCGCAACTCGTCGAGTCGCTCACCGGTGGCGAAGGCCCAGTCCTCCGCAAAGACCTCAAGCAGCTGCGTGACCACGGGGCCGGTCAGGCGGAAGTGCATGTCGCGGACCGGGTGAGGCGGGTTTTTTGACAGCCAGCAGCCGTGGCGGATGTTGAGCCCGCCGGTGAAGCCGACCGTGCCATCGACCACCAGAATCTTGCGGTGATTTCGCAGGTTGGCATACGGGAAATAGAGCGGCACGGTGGTTGGCAGAAATCGTGACACCGGCACGCCGCGGTGCTCAAGCAGGCCGACACTGGTCGGAAAGCTATAGCGTGACCCGATGCCGTCGACCAGCACTCGCACCTCGACGCCGCGATCGACCGCCCGGCCCAGGGCCTCGACGAAGAGCTTGCCGGTCGGGTCATTGTCAAAGATGTAGCTGGCCAGCCCAATGCTCCGCTTGGCGGCGTCGATGGCCTCGAGCATCTGCGGATAGGCGGCGTCACCGCCTGCCAGCGGCTCAACCGTGTTGCCGTCAAGCAGCGGCCGTTCGGTGACCTCACCGACCAGGGTCGCCAGCGACCGCAGCGGCGCGTCGGCCGGTCCGATGGCATCGTCGAGCCGTTCGTCCGACGGCACTGCTGCCTCGAGCCGGTGAATCACCTCCCGCTGTCCTGCCCGCAGCTTCGAGGCTTTCCTGCGGATGCGATTGACGCCAAAGACGGTATAGGCGATCGCCCCAAAGCCGGGGGAGAGCCAGATCAGCCCGACCCAGCCGATGGTGCTGCGGGTGTCTCGCTTGGTCAGCAGGGCGTGCAGCGAGGCCGCCACGTTGACGCTGACAATGGAAGTGGCCAGCACATGCGGCCAGAGCACCAGCCACCACCGCCACGCTGTTTCGAGAAGTTCCGCCATTGTTCAAAGAACCGAGCCTCGTGGATCGCCTCCTCAATATACTGCGGTTACGGGTGCTCTGATTGAGCCCCGAAAGCCGCACGATCGAATTTCAGGAGGTTGAAGCATGTCGCAGTTTTTTGCCGAAGGCCAACAGTCCCGAGCCTTGATTGGTGGAAACTGGTGCGAGGCGGCCTCGGGGCAGCGGCTTGACGTGATCGACCCGGCCACGGGCGTGGCCATCGGCAGTGTGCCCGAGATGGCGGCAGTCGACACCGACCACGCCATTGAGGCAGCGGCCACTGCCCTGCACCGCTGGCGGCAGCAGACGGCCAAGGCCCGGGGACAGCTCCTGCGACAATGGTTTGAGGCGGTGACGGCCGCCACCAGCGACCTGGCCGCCATCATTACGGCCGAGTCGGGGAAGCCACTGGCCGAGGCCCGCGGTGAGGTCGCCTATGCCGCGGCCTTTTTGGAGTGGTATGCCGAAGAGGCCCGGCGGGCCTACGGCGACGTAATTCCGCCGCACCAGGCCGACAAGCGGCTGCTGGTGATTCGCCAGCCGATCGGCGTCGCAGCCGCCATTACCCCCTGGAACTTTCCCGCCGCGATGATTCTGCGGAAGGCGGCAGCTGCCTTGGCTGCCGGCTGCACGATGGTGGTCAAGCCGGCCCCGCAGACGCCCCTGACGGCGCTGGCACTGGCGACGTTGGCTGAGCAGGCGGGCCTGCCACCGGGCGTGCTCAACGTTGTCACCGGCAGCATCGATTCATCGCGGGAGATCGGCGCAGCGATCTGCGAAAGCCCCACCGTGCGGGCGCTTTCGTTCACCGGGTCGACCGCTGCCGGCGTGGCCCTGGCCCGGCAGGCAGCAGGCACCGTGAAAAAGGTCTCACTCGAGCTGGGTGGCAATGCTTCGTTCATTGTCTTTGACGATGCCGACCTCGACGCTGCCGTAGCCGGTGCCCTCACCGCCAAGTTTCGCAACACCGGTCAGACCTGCGTCTGTGCCAATCGACTGTTTGTGCAGGCGGGGGTACACGACGCCTTTGTGGAGAAGTTTGCCGCTGCCGTCGCCCAGTTGAACGTGGGGCCAGGAGCCGATGAGGGGGTGGCGGTCGGGCCGTTGATCGATAGCCGCGCCGTCGAGAAGGTGACGGGTTTGGTGGCCGATGCGGTTGCTGCAGGTGGACGGCCGGTTCTCGGTGGAACCTCCCATAGCCTCGGCGGCACCTTCTTCGAGCCGACGGTGATCACCGGGGCCACGCCAGCGATGCGGCTGGCCCGGGAGGAGATTTTCGGGCCGGTGGCAGCGGTGTTTCGCTTTGAGACCGAAGCCGAAGTGCTGGAGCTGGCCAATGACACCGAGTTTGGACTGGCCTCGTACTTCTACAGCCGCGATGTTGGCCGCTGCTTCCGGGTGGCCGAGGCACTGGAGTGCGGCATGGTCGGGATCAACACTGGCATCCTCTCGACCGAGGTCGCTCCATTTGGTGGCGTCAAGTCATCGGGCCTCGGCCGCGAAGGGGGGCGGTATGGCCTCGATGAATACCAGGAACTCAAGTATCTCTGCTTTGGTGAAGTTTTATAGCCAGCCGTGCCCGAGGGTGTTGCACCACGAAGGTACGAAGGTTGGCCCGCTGGCTGATCGCTAGCGACGTATCTTCTTTTTGGCCGCTTTTTTGGCTGGCCGCTTCGCTGCCTTTTTGGCCGCTTTTTTCGTTGGCTTCTTGGCGGCGACTTTTTTCTTGGCGGCTTTTTTCTTGACTGCCTTCTTCGTGACAGTCTTCTTTTTCACTTTTTTCACTGAGGACCGCTTTGCCGCTTTCTTCGCCACCTTTTTCGTCCGACCTGTTTTTTTCGTTGTTCGTTTGCGGGCGGGCTTGTGTCGCCGCCGGTCAGCTTCGACCTCATCGAGAAACTCACTCGCCTCGGCCATTAGGTCAGCTGGGGAGAGGGGTTCGACCTCATCGATGATGAACAGCGACAGTTCTCCTCGTCGTTGCGCATCGGTGAGCGTGTTGTATTCCTGAAGGTCGAGGTCGTCGTGGTCGTCGTCCTCACTGGTGAGGAATTCAAAGCCGACTCTGGCTTTTCGGTCCCAGCCGTCGATATGGAACTCGACACCGTATTCCCGGAACATGACGTTGCGTTCAATCGCGTATCCGCGGCGCCGGAACAGACGGGCCAGAAGGGTGCAGCCCTCAAATTCACTAAGTGTGTCGGACATCAAACCGAATCCCTTTCATGACATCAGTCGCGGCCCGAGAGCCAGTTCGTTGTGTTGCCTTGCGGGCAGCAGCATACCGTCGCTGCCCGAAAATCGCGATAGAGGCAAAGTGCCGCTGTGGCCTAGTGGTTCAAAAATGCTCATCGGTGGGATCAAAGGCCGGAACCGGGATGTTGACGATCCGTAGGTTGCCAACCGCTCGGTGGCGGCAGCCGGGCTTGATCAGGACTGTGGTGAGTGGCTTCAGCGGCACGATATCGCCATCAAGTTCCATGTGCCCCTCGCCCTCAAGCACGAGATAGATCTCGGTCAGTTTCTTATGGAAGTGGGGCCGGCTGTCTGCGGAGATGTCGACCATGTGGATCGTAGCTACAGGGTTATCGTCAGCCACGAAGGCCCGGCGAGTTTGGCCACAGGGACAGGGAACCGCGTCAATTTCGTCTAATTGGGCAACACGATAGCGGGCAGCGTGCTCTCTTCGGTGGTACTCATGGGATTGGTCTCCTCGCGGGGCGTCGGGGGGTGGTTTTGTGAAAGGACGGACTGTTGAGACCGGACCTGCTTGAGTGAGCCTGTAGCTCGCAGGGTTCATTCTGGCAGGTCAAGTTCGCAGCTGGGGTCGCCGCAAGACACGTGGACAAAATTCAGTCTTTCTCTCGTAATCCTATCGAATGCAGGCGTCTCCACGACCGGGGCACGGTTCGGCAATGTGTGCACGTTGCTTTGTTCGTCTGGTTGAGCAGCCAAATTGTTGGGTCGCGGGCGGCTTCTCCATCCTCTGATCCCTCCAGGATGCTAGTTTTTTGACCTTGGCGCCACCAAAAAGGGTGGTTTTTGAATGGGAAAGAACAATTTTGCTGAAGAGAAGACCGAGTTCGCTTTGAGGCAGGCTGAGTCGGGCACTTCGGTGGAAGAAGTGGTTTGCTGGGCTTGGCGTTGCCGAGTTGTGACGGCTTCAGACCTTGGAGGAGGAGAACCGGAAATTGAAGCAGTTGGTCGCAGAACTGAGCCTCGACAAGAAGATGTTGCAGGGCGTGCCCTGAAAAAAACTTAGAGGCCCCGGGGAGCAAGCGTGTTCTTGTACGGGAAGTACCGGTAGCGTATCACGTTGCTGAGCGTCGGGCCTGCCGTGTTCTGAGGTTTTCCCGAAGGACTTGCTGTTATCGGAGCAGGCGTGATCCGCGGGCCGAGCTTCGCGTTCGATGTCGAAACCTGGTGACGACCCGAGTCCACTACGGGTATCAAAAGCTCTGGGTCCCCCTGTGGCGTGAAGGGCGGATGGTGAACAAGAAGCTTGTCTACCGGCTGTCCAGCGAAGAAGGCCAAGGCCCGGGAAGTCGGCGGCGAAAGCCACATCGACGGCAGAACGTTGAAGTTCGGGAGCTACGGCCGCCGGTCGGACAGCCCAACGAGAGCTGGCGTATGGGCTTCATGGCCGATCAACTCGTCGGCGGGCAGCGGTTTCGGCTGCTGATGTTAGTCGATAACCATAGCCGTGAGAGTCCGGGCCATCGAGGTCGGCCAGCGGCTAACCGGTGCCGATGTTGTTCGGTTCTTGGAGCATGTGACTGCCGAGCGTGGCAAGCCGCAAAGTATTCGAGTCGCCAACGGGCCGAAGTTCGTCTCCAAGAGCTTGGATCTGTGGGCGTCCTTCCACGGTGTGAAGCTCGACGTCAGTCGACCAGGAACGCCCACGGAGAATGCATTGATCGAATCATTCAACGGCAGGCTTCGCGACGAGTGGTTGAACCAGCCCTGGTTCTTGTCGCTCGACAAAGCTCGCGTTGTGACAGAAGCGTGGAAGGAGGATAAATATCACGATCGTCCGCTCGGTGCGCTGGGCAACCGGACGCCGTCGGAGTTCTCGCGGCCGTTATCGAGGCATGTCCAGAGAACGGCCCTGCATGGCTAACAACCGGGCAGGGTAATAGTTTGGGAGCGGTGCCAGGCCGTTCCGCCAGTTGTCTTCGCGAGCTATCCGGTGAACAACATCACCGGGGGCCATAGACCAGCATATGGTGCGGTGGGGAAAAACGATTTTTCAAGTACCGATTTCCCCATCACCATCGAGATCAACAAGGAAATCCCGCTCGAGCTGACCGGCGTCGGGTAGGTCATCCAAGGTAAGTTCGCGATCAAATCGCCAATCGTCGCCGAAAGACCAGATCTTAAAGATCTCTTCGTTCGACAGACTGCGCAGAAGCATCCGGTTGTCGGTCGAATCTGGGATATCGGTGTCAACCTGAACCCGTTCAACGGCTATCGCCTGCCAGCCGTCTTCAGGTTCTTGTCGGATACCCGAGCCATCGGCAAAGAGCAACGGTTCTTCAGCCGCATAGATCTGCTGGTCAGCATCAATTCGCATCATTGGCCGGTGGATGAGTTGGACACTAGCGTTCCCGATACTTTCCATCCCGGCAATTCGCCAATCGGAATCAGCCAACATTCGATATCGAGGCCCATCCCCGCCTGCCTGGGCAAACACGTAGTTACGTCCATCAATCGTTTCTTCAGCATCTACGATATCCCACCGATCGTGGAATCGAATATTCAGCGAAGTGTCCCCATACGTAATGGGCACTGTATTACTAAACACGTCGCCGGCAGTATTCCGCCCGAGCCGTCGATTTCCTGTTCGTTCGACCGGTGAAATGAGTTCTTCGCTGGAGCCGCGTTGGAATTGA
>RFVE01000086.1 GCA_009922585.1 Planctomycetia bacterium | reverse complement strand
CGACCGTCGCTTCGTCACTGAAAATGTTGATCTCGTCACCGAAAATTGCCGCCAGCGGGGCGCCCAGGCTGACGTGGGCCGGTTTGCCGAACTCGATCTGTTACGGCGGCAGTTGCAGGCCGACATCGACCGGCTGAATCAGGAGGCCGGCCGGGTCAGCAAATCGATCGGAAAGGCGGCGGCTGAGGAACGGGATGCACTCAAGGCCGAGGGCCGGCGGCTGCGGGAAGAAGGGGCCGCCCTTCAGACGAAACAGGCCGAGGTGATTGCTGAGTCGGATGAAATTTTGCGGGCCATCCCCAACCTCAGTCATCCTGACGCCCCCCGCGGTGGCGAGGACGATGCAATTGAAATCCGTCGGGGTAGCACGCCGCTGCCAGCGTTCGAGTTTGCTCCGCAGGATCACGTCAATCTGGGCGAGCGACTGAAGCTCTTCGATTTTGAAGCCGGCAGCCGGGTGGCCGGTCACGGGTTCTACTTTTTGACGGGTGACGGTGTGCTGCTGGAACTCGCCCTGCAGCGGTATGCCCTCGAGCTGTTGCTGCAGGAAGGGTTCACGGTGATGACCACCCCCGACCTGGCCCGTGACAGCATTCTGGAGGGGACCGGCTTCATGCCGCGGGGGCCGGAAACCCAGATCTATTCCATCACCGGCAGCGATCTGTCGCTGGTGGCGACCGCCGAGATCACCCTGGGTGGAGCGATGCACGAAAGAATATTCGACGCTAACGAGTTGCCGTTGAAGCTCTGTGGCATCAGTCACTGCTTCCGCACCGAGGCTGGCGCCCACGGCCGGGCCACCCGCGGGCTCTACCGGGTGCATCAGTTCACCAAGGTTGAGATGTTTGCCTTCACGCATCCCGATCAGAGCGAGGCGATGCATCAGCAGTTGCTGGAGCTTGAATGCCGGCTGTTTGACGGCCTCGGCATTCCCTACCGAGTCATCGACACCGCCACGGGTGATTTGGGTGGCCCCGCCTATCGCAAGTATGACCTTGAGGCCTGGATGCCGGGCCGGGGTGAGGCGGGCGAATGGGGCGAGGTCACCAGCACCTCCAACTGCACCGACTATCAAGCCCGGCGGCTGGCAGTCCGGTTCCGTAAGTCGGGCGAGAAGGGAACGCAGTTCGTTCACACGCTCAACGGCACCGCCATTGCCATCAGCCGGGCGATCATCGCCATCCTGGAGAACCATCAGCAGGCCGACGGCACCGTGCGGGTGCCTGAGCCGCTGATTCCTTGGATGGGCAAGAACCTGATCAGCGGCTGACGGCTACCACTTCAGCCCAAAGCGGGCACCCTCGCTGAGACCGCTAACGCCGCCTTTGAGCGGGCCAGTTCGCTTCTTGCGGGGTTTTTCCGGTGGGGCGTCTTCTTCGCTGGCATCCGCGCCGGCATCCGCGTCGGCTTCCGGGCTCTTGGTAAGCGCCTTAAGTGACAGTGAGAGCCGCTGCTCGGCCGGATCGACTGCCAGCACGCGGCACTCAATCTCCTCGCCCTCGGTTACCACGTCACTTACTGCCCGAATTCGCCGAGTGGCCAGTTCGGAAACATGGATCAATCCCTCAATGCCCGGCTCGAGTTTCACGAAGGCCCCAAAGTCGGCGATGCGGCTGACAGTGCCTCGAACGGTTGAACCCATTGGGTATTTGGCATCGGCTCGCTTCCAGGGGTTCTCTGCCAGGTCGCGGATGGAGAGGCCAATCTTGCCGGTTTCGCGATCGACCTTTTTGACAACCGCCTCAACCTTCTGCCCAGGCTGAAGCATCTCTTCGGGCTTTTCCACCCGCTCCCACGAAAGCTGGCTGACGTGCACCAGTCCTTCAACGCCGTGGCCGATGTCGATGAAAGCCCCGAAGTCACGGACACTGCGGACAATGCCCTCAACGGTCTCCCCGGGCTCGAGGGTCTCAAGCATCTTGGCTCGGGCGTCGGCAGCCTGCTTTTCGATGACGGCCCGCCGCGAGAGCACCAACCGCCGAGCTCCGGGGTTGATCTCCGTGACCAAACTCTCAAGCGTCTGGCCCACCATCTCTTCAAAGTTTTCAATCCGCCAAGGACTCACCAGGCTGGCCGGCATGAAACCCCGCAGCCCGGCCACCTCACACTCCAGGCCTCCCTTGTTGGCCGCGGTACAGCGGGCCTGAACAATCATGCCAACCTCGAGCTGCGACCAGTCCTCGACGACGACGCCCCGATTGGCCGGGGCTCGGGCAGTTCGCCCTCTTCCTCAAAAATGCCGGCCAGTTGCAGGGCACCCTGCCGCTGATTGCCCAGATCGATGAAGGCGGTCTCGGGGCCGATGGAAAGCACCGTGCCCTGCACCTTCGATCCGGGCGGAATCGGCTGGTCAACCAGGGCGGCTTGGTCGAGCAACGCATCGACCTCAACCCCGGCGAGGGCCGCCTCGAAGTCTTCTTCAAGGTCATCGTCGAGGCCCTGACGCAGGTTCGGCACCGCCACCCGTTTCTGTGGCGGCAGTGCATCGGTGAAGGCAGCCGCCTTGTTGTCACGTTCGGGCCGCCGCTTGCCCCGGCGGCGATCCCGCCCCCCAGCAGGCGAACGGTTGGAGTCGCTGGAGGAAGCTGTAGCAGCCGCAGCCGGTTCAGCCTGAGCCCCGTCAGGAGGTGCCACAGAAGACGCTGCTGTCGTGGCCGGCTGGGCTGCCTTCCGGTCGGCCGAGGTGACATAGGTGTAGCGGGCCGACATGCCGCTGCCGACACCGCCGGTCCGCTGGGTACCAATGGGAATTCGCCGGGCGACGGGCTGTTCGGAACCTGCCGGCTGCTCGGCCGCCGTTGGATCTGCCGGTTCGGACAGTGCCTCGTTCGCGGAGGCACCACTTGCCTCAGCAGCAGTTGCCGATTCCACCACCTCGGACCCACCCTCGGGCGACTCATTCATCAGTCAGCACCCCAGAAAGAAAAATGCGGGAAACAGGACTTGAACCTGCACGGTATTACTACCACTAGGCCCTCAACCTAGCGCGTCTGCCAATTCCGCCATTCCCGCGGAGATCATTGCCGTCATGGCTCGAAGGCCTGTCAGGCCAGCAACCATGCCGAGCATTGCATTGTCTGCTCTCGATGCGTTCAGTCAAGCGACTGGGTGCTGCGCTCGGATTGCGGCTGAGGCTGGACCACCGCCGGTGCTAGCTGGGTTGGCGACAACTGCTGCAGCAGTCGGGCTGCCGCCACCAGCCCACCAAAGACCATCAGGCTCCATGCCAGATCGCCCACCGGCATCCAGCGATAGAAGGGCAGGGCCGCCGTAAAGCAGGCCAGCAGGCCCTCCGGTGAATGCGGATACTGCTGCGTCATTGCCCAGTGGGCAGCGTTGGTCACCACGAAAAAGACCAGCGATGAGGCGAGGCTGCCACCGAGCACTGCCAGCCAGCCTTGCCGCCGAATCAGGCCGCCAAGCAGGACCGGCCAAGCCAGTGCTGCATAAACAATGACAGCCATCAGTGGGGAATCGTAGGGCGAAAGAGCCAGGTTGCTGAGCATCACACTGGCCAGTGGCACCGCCGCAGCCGCCAGCCGGGAGGAGAGCACCGTCCCGGCGGCCAGCGCAACTGCTGCCAGCGGCGTCACGTTGTACGTCGGCTGCCAGAGTCGGCCGCAGATACCGACTGCCACCAGTGCCAGCCAGAGCACGGCCTGCCCCCAGGGGCCGAACCGGAATGCCTCATCCAATCGCTTTGCCATTACCCTGCTCGTCTTTCGTCTGGGCCTGCCTGCCACCTCAATCCGTCAGCTACGGCATCGGGCCCCCGAAACGGGCGTCCCGCAGCTGCTGAAACTCCCGATACACTAACTGTTTTCAGCCCCGGGGCAAGCGAACTGCGTGCGGCCAGCCGACCGGGCTGCCGCCGGAATCGCCCTCCAGAACGGATTCGTCATGACCGCCTCCTCTGTCACCCCTGCCAGCCTGACGGTGGAGCGGCTTGCCGGTGACATCGTTGCGGCAAGGATCTCGGTGCCTGGCCATCGCCAGAACGTCATGACAGAGGCGTTTCTCGGGGAACTTGGGCAACTGCTCGACAGCCTCGAGCGGCAGCCTCCTCGGGGCCTGCTGCTGGCGTCAGGCCGCCCTGGCTCGTTTTTGGCAGGCGCCGATATCGACCGGCTCGACCGGCTCTGGGACTGTTCAGACACGGCCATCAGAGACCTTTGTGACCGCGGTCGGCAGTTGTTGGCACGGCTGTCGGCGGCCGCTTGGCCGAGCGTCGCCGTAATTGACGGCGACTGTGTCGGGGGTGGGCTTGAGCTGGCTCTCGCCTGTGACTTCCGGGTGGCGACCAGCAGCCCTGCCACCAGCCTGGCCACCCCAGAGGTCAAGCTTGGCTTGCTGCCCGGCTGGGGCGGCACGGTGCGGCTGCCACGGCTGATCGGGCCCGGTCCGGCGAGCGAACTGGTCGTGACTGGCGAGCCGGTGACCGGCTCCCGTGCACTCACGCTCGGATTAGTCGATGCCTGCGTCGATCCGGCGGTGGCGGTTCCGACCGCGATCCAGCTTCTCGAGTGGGCAAACGCCGACGGCCGGCACTACGCGCGGCGGCAGCGGCAGGCGGCAACCGTTCCGCTGGAGGATGCCGAGCGGGAGTTTCTGGAGGCGACCACAGCCGCGCTCATCCTCAGCCGCACTGGTGGCCACTACCCGGCCCCGCTGAAGGCACTTGAGACGCTGCTGCGTGGCTGTGCGGTGCCGGCGGCAGAGGCGGCGGTTATTGAGAGTGACTCCTTCGCCCGGCTGGCGCAGACCCCTGTCGCCCGGCAACTCCTGCGGGTCTTTCGGCTCCGGCAGCGGAATCGCCGCGACAGCGGCCTGACGAAAGCAGGGGCCGGGTTGGCGGCCGAACCGGTGGCCGTCGCGGCACCGGCCGTCATTGGTGCCGGCATCATGGGGGCAGGCATTGTTGCCCGGCACCTGCGGTCGGGCTTCACCACGACGCTGGTCGACATCGACGCTGAGGCCCTCGCCCGCACGGTTCCCGAGATCCTCGACGAGGCCGCCTGGGACCGAGAGCGGGGGGCCGCCGATCCCGCCCGCAGCCACGCGCTCGCTGGCCGGCTGCTTCCGGCAACCAGTCTGGCCGCGGCGGCTGCGGCCGATCTGGTCATCGAGAGCGTGATTGAGCGGACCGATCTCAAGCGGCGGGTGCTGGCTGAGATTGAGGCGACGGTGCCAGCCTCCACCATCATCTGTACCAACACCTCGACCAACCCCATCGCCACTCTCGCCGAGCCGCTGACCGATCCGAGCCGCTTCTGCGGCATGCACTTCTTCAACCCAGTCCGACGGATGATGCTTGTCGAAGTGGTCCGCGGCCCAGCTACCAGCGATGCCACGGTGGCGACGGTTGTCGCCCATGCCAAGCGGCTGGGGAAGTGTCCTGTCGTGGTTCAGGACAGCCCGGGCTTTCTGGTGAACCGTGTACTCTCACCGTACCTGCATGAGGCGGTGGAACTGTTACGGGAGGGGATCGACCCGGCCCGTATCGACAAGCTGTCACGCCGCTTTGGCATGCCGTTGGGGCCGCTGGAGCTCTATGACATGGTCGGCCTTGACACCGCCTTCTATGCCGGGGTGGTGATGGCCTCAGCCTTCGGAGACCGCATCGACGCCTCGCCACTGATTCCAGCCCTCGTCAAGGCAGGCCGCCTGGGGCGGAAGACCGGCCGCGGCTTCTATCGCTATCGCGGCGTCGGGCCCGATGCCCGGCTGGAGACGGTGGACGATGCCTTGGTGAAAACACTTGAGCCCTACCGACTGCCCGAGCGGTCGGCGACCGACGCCGAACTCACCGACCGGCTGTTTCTGCCAATGCTTCTGGAGGGGCTGCGGCTCCTTGAGGAGAGAGTCGTCCGCGACGGCCGCGACATCGATCTGGCGGTGATTTACGCCCTCGGTTTCCCCGCCTTCCGCGGCGGCCTGCTGGCCTGGGGTAACAGCCTGGGGGCGGCCGAGATCCTTCGCCGGGTTGAGCGATTTGCCGACCTTGGGCCCCGGATGATTCCACCGGGCAGCCTTATCGACCACGCCCGCTCAGGCCGCCCGCTGGCTCAGCCAGCCTAGCGGTAGTCGCCAGCCCGTAAAATTTGGCCGGGCAGTACCCGCAACACGGAGCTTTCTTCCGTGGCTCTCTCCGCCAGGAGCAGCACGCATGGCCACACCGTCTCATGCTGAACGACCCCTGACGCTCGAGGCACTGCTCGCAGTTGCCGGCACCACTGCTGACGCGGAGGCGGCAATCGCCATGGGTCAGCTGCTGCTTACCCGGTCTCATGAGTTGCAAACACCGCAAGAGCGTCGCCAACAGGCGGAACTCAGTCGGATGGTCAACCATCCCAATGATAAGGCCACTCTGGTGGAGATGACCGACCAGGCCTTTCGCACGAATATCGATCGTCGCGTTGCGGACCAACTGACTCACATCCTTGATGTTCAGGGCATCCCCCGCTTCTTCAGCGGACTCGATCGCACGATGTTGCGGGGTTTTCAGAGTTTCGGCGGCTACCTGCCGGGTGTGGCGGTGCCGCTGGTCAAAGAAAAAATGCGCCGGGAAACGGCCAACGTCATCCTGCCCGCTGAGCCTGAACTGCTGGCCCCACACCTGCGGGAACGGCAGGCTGAAGGCCTGCGGATGAACGTGAACTTTTTGGGTGAAGCCCTCATTGGCGAGGAAGAAGCCCGGCGGCGGCTGGCTCACTATCTGGCCGCCCTGCAGCAGCCGGAGATTGAGTGCCTGTCGGTCAAGATTTCAACGATTTTTTCGCAGCTCTCGCCGATCGCTCGGCGGCACACCGTTGCGGTACTGGCCGATCGCTTGGAGTTGCTGTTTCGGGCGGCCGCCCGCGAATCGTTTACCCGTGCCGACGGTATTCAGACCGGGAAATTCGTCTATCTGGACATGGAAGAGTACCGCGACATGTATCTCACCCGAGATGCACTCATTGCCGTCCTCGACCGGCCCGGGCTGGAGGCGGTTCGGGCTGGCATCGCCCTGCAGGCCTACATCCCCGACTCCTTTCCCGTGCTCTGTGAATTAGCTGAATGGTCGCGGCGCCGGGTGGCTGCCGCCCGCGAGCGGGGGCAGGCCTGCGAGCCGCTCACTGTGCGGATCGTCAAGGGTGCGAATATGGAAATGGAACGGGTCGAGGCCTCCATCATGGGCTGGCCGCAGGCGCCGTACCGCACCAAGCTGGAAACCGACGCCAACTTCAAACGCATGGTTCGCGAAGCCCTGCGGGACGAAAACGCTGCCGGTCTGCGGATTGGCATCGCATCGCACAATCTTTTTGATATCGCCTTGGCCATGCTGTGGGCTGACCGCTGTGGTGGTCTCGGTAGCTCCCGAGTGCAATTCGAGATGCTCGAGGGCATGGCCAACCATCAACGTCGGGCGATCTTCGAGTGCATCCAGCGACTCCTGCTGTATGCCCCGGCCTGCTCCCAGAAAGATTTCATTCATGCCGTTGGCTATCTCATTCGGCGGCTCGATGAAAACACCGGCGCTGAGAACTTCCTGCGGCACACGTTTCAGCTCGATCCTGAGGGCAGTGAATTCGCATCGCTGGCCGCTGGATTCAGACAATCGGTGGAGGCGATCGAAACCGTTGCAGTAATACCGCGACGAACGCAGGATCGTCGCCGTCCACACTCGCAGCCCCCCGTCGCTGCCCACTGGAGTGGGTACGTCAATGAACCCGATACCGACTGGTCGCTGCCACACAACGCCGAATGGGCCGAGGAGATAGTGCTCCGCTGGAAGCCGCGGTGTGGTGCTGCAGCGACAACGGTGCCCCTGGTGATTGCTGGAGAAGAGGTTGAGCACGACCGCCCCGTGCGGTCTTCGCATGATCCCTCCCGGCCAGGCACTGTCGTCTGCCGGTACCGCGAGGCCAGCGGGGCTGACATTGAGTGTGCCGTGGCCTGTGCTCAGCAGGACCCGACTGGCTGGCGTTCTCGATCGCTTGCAGAACGCCACGCCATCCTGCGGGCTGCGGCTCAGTTGATGCGGGAGCGACGTGGCGACCTGATCGGGGCGGCGGTCGCCGATGGTGGCAAAACCGTTGCCGAAGCTGATCCTGAGGTGAGCGAGGCGATCGACTTCACCGAGTTCTATCCACTGACCGTTGCCGAGCTTGCGCAGCACGAGCAGTTCGAGATTGCAGGTCGCGGCGTCGTGGTGGTGGTGAGCCCCTGGAATTTTCCAATTGCCATTCCCTGCGGTGGCGTGACCGCTGCGCTGGCGGCCGGAAACACGGTAATCCTCAAGCCGGCGAGCGACACGGTCTTGCCCGCGTGGATGATCTGCCAATGTCTCTGGGATGCGGGGGTGCCACGTGAAGCCCTGCAGCTTGTTCCCTGCCGCGGTGCTGGCGCCGGCCAACAACTGGTCAGCCACGACGATGTCGATCTGGTCATCCTGACTGGCGGCACCGAGACCGCCCGGCTGATGCTTCAGGCCAAACCCAGCCTCCAGCTGATGGCCGAAACGGGTGGGAAGAACGCCACGATTATCACTGCTCTGGCCGATCGTGAACTAGCCATCAAGCATCTCCTGCACAGCGCGTTTGGCCACGCTGGTCAGAAATGCAGTGCAACCTCGCTGCTGCTGCTGGAAGAAGAGGTCTACGACGATCCCGAGTTTCGCCGTCTCCTTGTCGATGCCGTTCAGAGCCTTCCGGTTGGCTCGGCCTGGGAACTTTCCACCCGGGTCGGCCCACTCATCCGGCCCCCTGATGGACCGCTTCTCCGTGGTCTCAAAGAACTTGAGCATGGGGAAGAGTGGCTCGTGATGAGCGAGCAGGTTGGTGAAAATCCCTGCCTCTATCGCCCCTGCGTCAAGTGGGGTGTCACCCCGGACAGCTTCACGCACACGACGGAGCTGTTCGGACCAGTCTTGGGCGTGATGAAGTTCAGGCGGCTGGAGGAGGCGGTCGAACGTGTCAATCGCACTGGTTATGGGTTGACGAGTGGCCTTGAATCACTCGATGACCGCGAGCAGACCTTCTGGGCTGGGGCCATTCACGCAGGCAACCTGTACATCAATCGTTCGACAACGGGCGCGGTCGTACTCCGGCAGCCGTTTGGTGGAATGGGCAAAAGTGCCTGGGGCCCGGGCGTCAAAGCTGGTGGGCCTCACTATGTTGTTCCCTTGCTGCGGATCAGGGAACGTCCCGCTCGAGAACCGTCAGTCGCTCAGCCACCGAACCCGCCAGCTGGATTTCTGACTGGTTTTGTCCAGCGCCTGGAGGCCGAAGCCGAGCTAGCGGCCCATCTCCAGCCGCTCTGCCGTGGAGACTGGTTGGACGTTCTCGTCCGGTTGCGGGTCGCCGCCCGCGAGTTCACCACCTGGGCCGAGGCAGAGTATGGCACCCACCACGATGCGGTGCTGGTGGTGGGGCAGGACAATCTCCGCCGCTATCGACCCGTGGACCACCTGCGGTTCCGGCTGACGGCCGACTGTTGCATCGAAGACATCCTGGTTGCCGTCTTCGCTGCCGTTGCGGTCGGCTGCCGCCCGGTACTCTCAATTTGTCCAAAATGTCCCGCCAGATTGGTCGGTGTGCTCGAAACCCTCACCCACGACTGGGGTGGAAGGATCGAACTTGTCGAGGAAGACAGTGCTACCTTGGCGGATCAGATTCGCCGGGGCTTTGTTGACCGGATCCGCGGGCTGGAGGGCCTCAAGGCGGACGCTGTTGTGCTCCAGTCCTGCCGGGAGGCATTCGTCCCTATCATTGACGAACCAATTATTGCCAGTGGCCGCATTGAACCCTTGTGGTATCTCCAAGAGCAGAGCCTTTCCGTCGATTACCACCGATACGGCAATCTCGGCCGCCGGGCCGGGGAGATGCGCCGGGCAGTTGATTGAGCGAAGAAAATGTGGGTGTGTCTCATTCTGCGAAGAGGCGAAGCCCCCCTCCTGATGATGTCCGCCAGGTCGATCTGCTTGGCTGCTGTCACCGGTTCTTACGGGTTAATGGTTACTTGAACGTGCGATCGGCATCCTTCCCCGCGTAAGAGTCCTGGCCGGCCAGTGGTCAACCCGGTGCTCCGCGCCTATTAAATATCGGGAACCCGCAGTACTCGTCTCGCAGCGGGGGATTTTCACACACTCACCAGTCAAAGGTGCAGCAATGATAGAAGGCTTGTCGGTGCTCGGTGCAGCAATGCCCGACCTCTCGGTTTTTCAGTACAACGCGGTCGACAATATCTTTTCGATGACGGTCGCGACGATGGGGGCAGCAGCCCTTTTTCTGTTTATGGCGCGATCGCAGGTCGATGCGGAATACCGCCCGGCTCTGATGGTGTCGGGGCTGGTGGTGTCGATTGCGTGTTACCACTACTTCATGATCCGGCACAGTTGGAATGATGCCTATGCCCTGGCTGAGGGTGGCGCTGGTTACGTCGGTACTGGAGCTGCCGATCCCGAGCGCTGGACTGAGCGGGTGATCTGGGGCGGTCTGTCTTCGATTCCCTTCTTTTACATTCTCTACGTGCTGTGGGGTGAGCTGACCAAGTCGCTTGACAGTCAGCCGCCGGCTGCCCGCAAACTGATTGAAGTTTGCCGGCTGGTTCTGCTGATCACCTGGGCGGTTTACCCGATTGCCTATGCCCTCGGAGGGACTCCGGAAGCTCTAACTGCAAAGGCCGGCGGTGATGTCGGCGCCGGTGGCGTGGTCGGTTTGCAAATCGGGTATGCGATCGCCGACATGACTGCCAAGGCAGGCTTTGGTGTACTGATCTACTTCATCGCCCGGGCCAAGAGCAGTGGAGCGGGTGAGGCTGCGGTTGCCGCCGCCTGATCAGCACTGATTGTTACCGGAGGATAGAAACATGCACGCGGCCTCGTTACTCATGCTCAGCTGGGCAATGATCGGGGCCGCGTGTTTTGTTTCTCCGGCCAGCACCAGCCTGATGGCCGGTGTA
>RFVE01000085.1 GCA_009922585.1 Planctomycetia bacterium | reverse complement strand
GTGCTCTCAACCTCGAATGGTGGCGCCGACCTTGTCAGTCAAAAGTCTTACAAGGATTTTGACTTTCACTGCGAATTCAAGCTTTCTCCTCGCAGCAATAGTGGAATCTATCTGCGGGGAGCGTACGAAATCCAGCTGCTTGACTCTACTTGGACGGGGGCGAATGGGGCCAAGGCCCTCCCCGAGCAGTCACTGGGGGCCATCTATGGACAAAAGCCCCCCCTGAGAGATGCCTACTACGGACCAAACAGCTGGAACGTACTGGATGCCCAACTCAAAGGCCAACAGCTTTCGATAAAACTCAATGGCGTCCAAATCATCAACAATTACCGTCTCGTCAAGCCGACTCAAGGGGCTAAACCCGGGCAAGATGGATCTTTCGGACCGATCCTGATTCAGGCAGTCAAAGAAGGAACCGCGAGTTTCCGCAACATGCGGGTCACGCCGTTGCGTACACCCGGCAAGTCAGCTGCATCGCAAACAGTTGACGTCCTCCCATTACTCGACATTGGTCGTGCAACAAAGCAGGGCCGTTGGTCGCGGGACGATCGCGGCCTTCTCAGCCTCGCTGGAAAATTAGGCAATCGCTCACCCAAAAATCGTCAAATCGCCCTGCCGATCAAACCGGACCGCAGCTATGAACTTCGATTTACCGCCGAGCGACTGGAGGCGGGATTCGGCATCAACATCGGTCTTGTCATTGGCGGGCGTCGAGCGCTCCTGGTTATTGACGGATCGGGCAGCCATAAAGCCTGTCTTGAAGACATCAACGGACACTCCATCCACGATGCTGCCAATCCCACGGTTTACAAGGGCTCATTGCTTCCCCTGAGCCAGCCCCGTGAGGTTATCTGCAAGGTCGCGAGCAACAGTGTCACAGTCACCTGCGGCAGCCGTCAGATCATCAACTGGTCCGGTGATCCGAACGATCTAACGGTTCCTGAGATGTGGGAATTACCCGGTGGGGGCCTCTCGCTCGGTGGGCAGCAGCGATTCAGATTCAGTGAGGTGAGGTACACCCCGCTGGGAACATGAGTCTGAAAGCGGCAGATGCCTTCCTCGGCGTTTATCCCAGCCGGACAAAGGGCAGCGAACTTGGGCGAATGATAGCCCTCATCACCCAACTGGATACACAAGCACCGGCTGTGATGACGTCTGTCTCAATGGCAGACGGTCGTTACCGCGTAAGGTTCCCGCCCGGCTGCTCGGCAACGCGAAGCGTGGGGTGGGCGGCGAGCCGGAGCTGGTCGATGAGGCTGACGAACTGCTCATATTCCTGCTCGTCGAGCTTGCCCGAGAGCACGCTGTGGATACGACCCGCGGTGTCGAGTACCACTACATTGGGCTCACCCGGAATGATGCCGAACATCTGTTTGAGCGCGCCCTCAAAGTCGAGCCAGACCGGCACGTGTGGCGAGTCCTTTCGCATCCGGGCCCGGGCGACCGGCTGCAGTGCCCGGGGCACCTCGGTCAGGGAGGCGACCGGAATTACCTGCACCCCTGGGACCGGCACCTCGGCCGGCCAGCCAGCCAGTCCCACCACCGGCTGCTTTGACCAGGCATCGGCCGAAGCCGAGTCGGCCGTCGGATGAAACCGCAGGTGTAGCTGGCGGCCCAGTTGCAGTGCCGCCTCTGCTCCGTGCCGCTCGGCATAGACCAGTACCACCACGTCGCCGCGGTGCGCGGCGGTTTCGTGCTTCGTGCGGAACTGATCTTCCATCGCAATATTCATGGTCTGCTCTGCGGCGGTGGCCGGGGCGATCACGCCGAGAACGGCTGCTAGCAGGATAGCGGCCGCAGCAGGAACGCAGCGGCGGGTGGCGTGAGACATCTTTGTTGCTCCAGTGAAAAAGGACTCAGGCGGCCTGCCGTCGATCGGCTGCCGGGGGAGAGAAGGCGAGCAGGTCGGCGGCATCGTCATCGTCATCATGAGCCTCATCGGCATCGTCATCTGCAGCGGCTGCCCCCGGCCGCAGAATGCCGAGAATCGCCGGTAGCAGCACCAGCGAGGTCAGCGTGCAGGTGGTCACACCCAGAGTGAGCAGCCGGCCGAGGCTCTCAAGCCCGCGGTGGCTGGCGACCATCAACGCACCGAAGCCGAGGATGGTGGTCAGGGCATCGACCAGCACGGCATTGGCGGTCGATGCACTGATGCGATATGCCCCCGGCCGCTCCAGGGCGTCGTGGACGATATGCACGCCATAGTCGACGGCGATCCCCAGGATCAGTGGAATGCCGATCAGGTTGGCCGGGTTGAGGTCGAGGCCAAGCAGCCCCATCAGGCCGAGGGTCTGAGCCATGCCGACAGCCAGAGGCAACGCAGCCAGCAGTGAGTGGGTGAGGTTGCGGAAATCGAGCCAGAGGACGGCGATGATCACAATGAGTGAATAGAGAGCGGCCTGCTCATAACTTCGCTTCATCTCCAGCGAGGCCTCATAGGCCTGCAGTGGGTTACCGGTCGCCTTCGGGTGCCAAGCGCCTGATAGCATGCCTCCGGCCCCATCCGCCGCAAGGCATCGCGGGCCCGCTCAAGATGCCAGGCCGTCCGCATGCCGCCCGGCCGCTTGGCCGCTTCGGCCTGGGCCCAGCCGAGCGTCTCGCCGAGGGCATCGAGCCGGTCGAGCGGAATCTGTGGAGGCCGCTCAGGGAGGCCGTTCAGTCGACTGCCAATCTGCTTGATCAGGGGCGTTTTCACCGCCTCATCGCCGGAAAGCAGCGAGGCGATTTCATCGACCCGTTCAACCGTTGGCAGCGCAGCCAGTTCCTCCTTGCGAGCAAGCAGTTCCTCGCGGGAGTCGGCAATCGAGAGGGCATACCAGACGCTCTGGTCGCACTCCTCAAGCAACTTCTTCTCGATCTCAACGCTTTCCAGACCGTCAGGCTGCAGGTTGAGCAGGTTGTGGTCGTAGCGTAGGTCGTGAATGCCCGAACTGACGGCCAGGGTGCCAGCGACGGCCGCCAGCGCGACAAATCGCGGATGCCGGGCGAACGGCTCAAGCCAGCGGTGGACTGGCACCGGCTCGGGAATCGACTGGCAGAAGCGGCTGCGGTCGACGATCGCGAGCACTGCCGGCAGCACCATCAGTTCGGCGGCACAGCACAGCAGAATGCCACCCCCGGCAATCAGGCCCAGTTCAGCCACACCGACAAAGCTGGTTAGGGCGGCTGAGAAGAAGGCGATCGAGGTGGTCACCGCCCCGGTCAGAATGCTCGGGCCGACCGAACCGCTGGTTTCAAGAATGGCCTCCTCGCAGTCCAGGCCGTTCCGCCGCATCGCCAGATAGCGGCCGATGTAATAGGTGCCATAGTCGATGCCGACGCCGATCATCGTGACCGCGAACGTGACGCTGAGGATATTCAGATGGCCGACGCTGCCGGTGGCCCAGGCAAAGGCCCAGGCCATGCCGATCATGAGCACGCCATTGGCCATCAGGGCATGTCGGATGCCGCCGAAGCCAGCCACGATTACGACTGCCACTGCCACCAGCGACAGACCGCTGGCCCAGATCATCGACTGCTTGCTCGACCGCATCTCGTCATCTTCCATCACCGGCAGTCCGGTGAGGCCGATCTCGGCATCGGCATGGCGGTCCGACACGAGGGCAATCTGCTGCCGCAGGGTGTCGGTCGCCTTCGACGCGCCGGCAAAGCCCCCCTCTTCCTTGGTGAGCCGCAGCAGCACAAAGCCAAGAGTGCCCTCTTTCGCCAACAGGTACTGGCTCGACAGATCCCGCAGGGTTGAGAGGCTGCCAGGCATGCCCGGCCAGGGCGAAACGTAGTCACCCGGCTGGAGTTCACCCAGCCGGCCCCGGTCGACCGCCTCAAGGCTGGCCAGCAGGCTCTCGCTGTAGCGTTCAAGTGTCTTGAGTGCCGGCTCATCCTGCTGCGACCCGCCCGCGGGTGGACCCGAAACCATCGCCGCGGCCAGACCGCCAACCATCGTGCCGACTTTCAACTGCGGCCAGCCGCCAGCCAGCACTGGCTCAGTGCGATTGAGAAACCGATTGATGGCGGCCAGATCGGCCGGGGAGACGTAGTGCAGCCCTTTGGCCCGGATCTGGGTCAGGTCGACCTCATGCAGAATCGAATGAAACAGGTCGCTCTGCTGGGCAAGCTGTCGCGAGACATCTTCAAGCGCAGCGACGGTGGCTGCCCTGGTCGTTCCCTCGACCACCACGACGGCGTCATCGTCTTCCCCGAATTCCCGGATGTATTCGATCCAGAGCTTGTTGTATTCGCTGTCCGGGTCGAGCAGATCGACACGGCTGACCTTGTAGCCGAGTGAGCCGGCAGTCCAGAGGCCGGAGACCACGGCGGCGAGCACCGCCACGGTGACGATCGTCCAGGGCCGGGTCAGACACTGGTGAGCCCAGGCCACCATCAGCCGGCCGAGGAGGCTGGGCGGGTGGCCACCCTTTTGCTGCTCGCTACCCAACCGGCGTGCCGGCGATGGCGCCCGACGGGATCCTGTGGTTCGGTCTGCAGGCGTATCTGGCATCGGCTCGCTCAGGCCAAACCGTGCGGCAGGCCTGTTGGTGACATTGCCTCGTGGGCAGCTGGGACGGTCCCAGCTGCTTTTCGAAGGGGGGCGGGAGCATAGGGTTGCAGGGCCTTGGGCTCAGCTAACCCGGCGGGGGGTTCTGTAAGGGGGAATACTGCATGTCTACAACGCTGCACCGCAGCCATTTCATGGGCCGGCTTGCAGGCCGGGCCGCCACACGTGCGGCAATGACTGCCGTGATCGTCGCTTTTGCGGTCGGGATCTGCGCGGCTGCCACGACTGAGCCGCCGGCTGCGATCGATGCCGGTGTGACGCAGCCCAGTACCGACTGGGGCAGCTCCAGCCGCCACGCCCGCCGCCGAGCCGTCGAAGCGCTGCCACTTGCGCAGATGGCACCCGGTGACCGGCAGGCCATTGAGACATCGCTGGCCTCGACCACGCTCTATCGCCGGCTGCCAGTCGAGCTCTTTGCCTGTGACTCTGATCTGCTCTGCTTCGCTCTCGACAAGCCCGAGGCCATCGTTGACATCTGGCGGCTCCTGGGAATCAGCCGGCTTTCGCTCGACCCGGTCGGTCCGGCGCAGTGGCGGCTTGCTGACGGCTATGGCACGGTTGGCCTGCTGCGGCTGGCTCATCGCGAGCGGCGGCAGGACGGCGGCATGCTGGTCTTCCACGGCCGCGGGGCCTACACCGGGCCGCTCTCGCCCAAAAACCTCACCGGTAGCTGCGTGCTGATGATCCGCTACCGGCAGGCTGAACCAATGGTCGACGGCCGACACCGCCAGGCGGTGCAGATCGACGCCTTCCTCGACATGGACGGTATCGGCCTCGAGATCGTCACCCGCACCCTGCAGCCGCTCATCGTCCGCTCGGCAGCCGCCAATCTTCACGAGATCTGCCTGTTCATGGCCAGCCTGTCCGATTCTGCCGCTGCCAATCCTGAAGGGGTGGCCAGTCTGGCCCGGCGACTGCCCCGCACGGCCGAAGCCGATCAGCAGGCCCTCGCCACGATCGCCCTGGCATCGGCCCACCGCCAACGGCAGCCGCAGCCAGCCGTCCAGTTGGCCGACAACGAAAGCCAGGACGCCGCCGACCGGCTCTCCGTCGATCTTGCGGCCCGCTGGTTGAAAAGTGAAGAACTCGACGGCCTGAAGCGTCGGTAGTGCGGCGAGCAGCCGGCAGACTTCCAGCCGAGGAAGCCCCGATCAGATCCGCCGGAGAGGCGACTCGTTTAGCTGAGTCTCCCATTTCCCGCGCCGGTTCACGGGCGGCAAAAGTCTCGTCGCAGCGGCCGTTCCGTTCGAAGGCTCCTGGAGCGTTTGCCGACCCCTTCACCTCGTCACGCGAACGTCTAGCCCCGGACTCCATAAGTGGAATCAAACTCCGGAAAGCCCACGGCACGAGCCGAGCGAATGCAGTTCTTGGACGAAGAACTCAGTTTCCTTCAGCTCGCGCTTCGGACTTCCGAAAATGGGTTTTTACAGGGAGGCGCGAAGCTGCACCATCCGGACTTCCGCCGGAAACTTCCAGAGTGAGTACCACCCGGCGACAGGATGTCACCGATCAGCACCAGCAGAAGCGTGCGAACCTCTGGCTTCGTATGCTGCTGCCCAAGGAAAGCCGAGCAGGATGCCAACTCTGTTCGGCACACAAGTTGCCGAGCAATCGAATGAGCACCAGACGACGCTCGGTCTTGCTGCACGTTTTGATGGCGAGGCTTCACCCGTACCAGTGAGAAAAAGCCCGTGCTTTCAAGCCCGAAGCGCAAGCTGAGGGGGAACCGCGTTTTTTGAATCCAGACACGCATTCCCTCGGCTCGCGCCTCGGGCTTCCCGGAATTCCGTTCGGCTCAGCGGATTATCAAAAGCCGCACGCCGGGGGACACGCAACGCTATCCCCGGGCTGGCGGCCGTGGTTTCACCGTTCTTCAGTGCCTCAAGAACAACACAGAATCCGTGCCGAACACCATTGGCCGCGGCTGAGATCAAGCCGCTGCAGCACCGCGTCGCTGAGCAGACCACGGACTTCCGCGACTGCGTCGGCAAAGGACTCGCCCCGGGCCTGCCGTGACAACGGCATGCTTTCCAGGTTTCCGATTCCGTCAAAGCCAAACGCTGCCCAACCTTTTTCGGCAACCAGGCCGCTGCTGGTCAGCCGGTGCACCACACCACTGGCATGCTCGGCGAAGACCACCGTCCGGTCGCCGACCGTCTCGGCCGTCTTGGCCACCCAGGTTCTATGAACGGGCAGTCCGGCCACCGCCTGTTCGATAAGGGCCTCGATGGCGGGAAACGCCTGTGGCTCAGCAGCGGGCAGTTCGGTGATCGGTTGGGCCGACGCCTCATCCAGCCGTACCGAGCCGAGCGTGGTCGCCGGATCAGTAAAGGAATGGACCGAGACTTCCGATGCCGAGACCCCTACCAACTGACCAGTAATCTTTACTGCTCGATCGACACTCGTGTCATGATCGATGGCCCCCAGGCTGCTGATGCCAGCTGCGAGGTCAAAGGAAAGCACCTCAAGCCGCTGAGTCGGAGGCTTCCAGGCTGATGGCTCCGGCAACAGGATCGAATCGTCTCCAATCAGAATGTCGGCCAGCGGCCTGATCATCGGCAGGGCGATCGGAGGATCGATCGGCAGGTCCCACTCGAATCGGCCGTCTGTTGTCACTGGAATCGTGATCACACCCTCATCAGGGAAGAAGCCGAGAGCAAGATGATCACCGTCGCCCCGCCGCCAGCGGCTGCCCGTAATCGCCGTGCTCGTGCCACGGCCGCCAGCCAGGGTGTACCGGTGCAACAGTGAGGGGCTGCCCGGTTCGGTGACATCGAAGATTGACACCTGCATACCCTTGAATCGACCGGTCTCGTCATCGGCATCACGGCCAATGGTCAGCAAGTGGTTTTCATCAAGCGGCTGAATGTGGTCGGAGAAGCCGGGCACCTTGAGTTCACCGAGCAGCGTCGGCGCCGTCGGATTTGAGAGATCGACCACGAACAGCGGGTCAGTGCGACGAAACGTTACAAAGTAGGCCCGGTTGCCCACAAAGCGGACTGAATAAAGATCTTCCCGGGGAGCAAAGCCGGTGATGCTGCCAACCTCGACCAGGTTCTCACTCTGCTGCTCAAGCACCCGCACGCCGCTCCCCTCACCCGGCACCTCCACCACGACTCGCAGGAAGCCGTTCTGAGCATCGGCGGCAAACTGATTGAGCATCCGGCCGGTGATGGTCCCCTGGCTGACGAGCGACACAGTTGCCGCCCCCGACTGATCGGCAGCAAAACCAACCTTTGTCACGGTCGTGACGGGCGGCTGCCATCGCCTGATATCGATCAGACCTATCGATGGCTCATGAGACTGATGCCCATCAAACACATAGAGGTCCTCAGCCGTTGCAAAGACCTCCACCGTCCCGCGGGTGAACACTCCTGTTGTCACTGGCTGAGGCTGGCTGGCTGTCACATCGAAGGCGGTGATCGTTGTCAACTGCCGGACGGCCCCCGGCTCGGGGACGTCGATCGCCGTAGGCTCAATCAGGGTCGACACATCCAGCGGGTTGCCAGCTGCGTCGACCTGATAGACCTGCGGCGTCATCGCCTCGACCAGTTCCTGCCGCACCCGACTGGCGTAGGCCTCGGCCGTTTCATAGCGGCCGGTCGGCTCCGGAATGTCGGGCCACCAAAGCAGGCTGGCAAAGCGACCGCCGAGCGTGGCAGGTTCGGGCATCTCATTCCTCGCCGACGGACCAACCATCGGTTCTTCGACCGGTTCGTACGGAATCACCTGCGGCCGTGGCAGCTCCAGTCGATGGTTGAGGACCAGTCGCAGCTGCCCCTCGACCATCCGCGATGAGACCAGTCTGCCATCGAAGGTGGTCCGATTCGCCACCGACACGTCGCTGAGGTCACTGACATCGAGCACGGTCACGATGGTCTGGGCCCGGCCGAGCACTGGCGGGTAGATCAGCGGGAACCGAGATGCCGTCCTCCCCGCGATCGTCATTTCTGTGTCTTGCGAGACAATGGTGAGGCGATCACCGAAGAGGTACATGCCCGCCACACGGCCATTGGCAGCCAGGTCGATCTGGCTGGCCAGCTCCGGAGCAGCGTCGGCGAAGCCCCTGACGATTGACAGCCGGTTGCGAGCGAGCGAGTAGAGGGTGTCACCATCAACCTCAACGAGGTCGGCCTCATCGACCCCGGCAATCTGGGTGTTGGTCGTGGAGGAGTCGGCGCTTTCAACGCCGGTGCCGGTGGCCGGCATGCCGAGGCTGCCACCAACACTGTCAGGCCTAGCCAGGTCTTCGCCAAAACTGACACGCAGCTCGGGCTGATCGTCCAGATAGTCACCGCGATACCACCAAGGCCCGTCATAATAGGCGGGCTTTCCAAACAGCGACTGCCAACGATCAGTTGCCTGTCCAACCAGCCAGTCGGCATAGGCCTCGGCTGAGGCAAATGTGTCGAGCCCAACACCGACCGCTGTCACTATCGCCGGCGGCTCGGTGAAGTCGACCCCATCGGTTGCATCGGCAACGGCCGGATCGTTGCCGGTGAGCATCGTCCGCCGCTCGAGCGTTTCCGGGCGGCTCCACCGGTTGTCAGATCGGCCCACCTGATGACGACGGACGGCTCGGGAACGGTGAGAACGAGGAGAGAACAGGGGCATGGAAATTTCCTTCGCGACGATGGCGATGACGAAGCAGAAAAGGCTGCCCGACAACGTTCGTTGGCCGGATCGACCCCGGCATTGTCACGCTGTCTCCTTGCGAATGCCCCTGAAGCCTTTCCCGAACCTCCTCCTTCTTAAACGTGACCTTATCAGTATCGTCTGGTGAAGCTCAATAAATTGGCAGCGACCCGCAGATGCTTCCCAAAATACCCGGCCTACCGGGGCCCTGGAGTTACCGCCGCCGCCATGCGGGGCCGAGCCTCCGAGGCCACTACATAGGGCCGCTTGTATTCCGGCATGTAGCCCTTCGAGCCCCGGACGGACACCTGCTGGCCAACCATCGGCGCCAGATTGACACCGGCGGTGGGCGCAACAAAGGCCAGTACGTTGTTGTTGGCATCGACGATTGCCCACCGGGGGGCGTCCGGCCGCCGGGAGATTACGGTCGCCAGCCGCCCACTGGTCTCGACGTAGTCCGGTGGTGTCCAGGTGGTCTGGCCGTCAGCCGGCTTGCCGCCAGGGAAGACACCCGGCCTGATCGGCCGGCTGCCGATGCCACCAAGGCTCGACCAGAGGGAACCCAGTTGCAGCGGCGAGGGGTCGACCTTGTCACGGGCGGCGAGGGCCAGATGCCGACCCTTAATAGTCTCAAACCGGGCCAGCCGGGCGTCGATCGCCTCGGCCCGCAGCCGCTCGGTGCCGGTCGAGGCCCGGGCGGCGGCCAGCCGCAAACGCTCCCGCAGCGGTTCAAGCTGCCAGCCTGCGGCCGGTCCTGTCACTGCCAGGGACAACGCCAGATCGATGTCAGAAAGCTCATCAGCCGGTGCGGCCAACGGGCCTGTGGTTGGTGATTGGGCTGGCTGCGGAGGCGTCATGTCAAACAGCCCGGTACCAACAGGCATCCAGTCGGCCAGCAATCGGTGGGCACCGGCGATGCTGCCGAGTCTGGCCGGCGCAGCCATTTCCTCTGGCTCATCAAGTGGTAGTTCACCGGCCGCGGCAATCACCTGCGAGAGCGACTCCCCCGCCTCTCGCCAGGCATCGACCGCTTCGCGGGCCTGAGCAATGTTGGCCGCCAGTTCACCTTCGCCGAGTGAAGCATTCACGATGTCGGTCGTCTGCGGCGCCAGACCAACCGGCAGGTCGAGGTCGGCCAGCCGGGCCCAGCGAAACTCACCTGATGGTGGTGCGATCTTGATCCAGAGGCCGGCATGTCGGCCTTGATCAATGCGGACCTCATCAAGCACCATGACCCGTTCACCAGCCTCCAGCCTCACTTGGGCCACATGCCGCAGGTCGTTGATCTGTGAACCGATCCGGGCCACCGCGCCGTCGGTCACGACCACGCCAACCTTCGGATCAGACTCAATCTGCCGATCGACATCAGCCGCCCGCAGCCAGCTGAAACTTCCCTTCAGCGGCCGCACCGCGCCGTAGCCGGCAGCGTCGACGCTCCAGAGTTCAACCGATTCACCCTGAATGAGCCGCGCCGTTGGATAGAAGTCGTCGCCGGGCCCTGCGCGCAGATAGGTGTGCCGGGCCTGCACACTGACCGTGCGGGGGAACTGCTGACCAGTTGTCGGCTGCTCAGCGGCAGGCGACATCGTCGCTGGCAGCAACCATCCCAGCAGCAAGAACACCGTCCACAGCCATCCTGGGTCGGCAGGAATTCCGCGCCGCTGAAAGCAGACCAAGGTGATCATTGCCGGGAGGATGGCGATCGGATCGCCTCGTCGCAACGGCAATCAAACGCTGCAAAACACCAAAAAAAACGCGTAGACGAGGCTTGGGCTTCCCTCGTCTACGCGCTGCTTGAAGGCCCGGCTTTCGCCCGCCCTCCAACCCTCTTGTAGACCAGGGCAGTCCGG
>RFVE01000084.1 GCA_009922585.1 Planctomycetia bacterium | reverse complement strand
GCAGCTTTGGCTCTGAGCTCCGGCCTTACGAGTCACTTTGCTCGAAAGGTTTCGCTCACGACGAGTGCCATGACCAGATCGCGGAACCCATTGCCTGCCTGACGGTTTGTCGCGACGATGTCAGCCACTTCTCTCCGCTCTGCGTAGTTGAGCTGACGCCCCGTGGCATAGCTGAGCAGCTTTTCAGCGACACACCGCGAGAAGCGGTCGATGTTGGCAACCAGCCAGGCTTTGAACTCAGTGGGCCCAGCCACCGCAGTCCCGTCAGGGAGCACCCCGGCAGCATCGACCTCGACCTTGCTGTCCGGCCACGTCTTTCGCCAACGGCCGACTGGATCGTAGTTTTCCAGCACGAAGCCGAGGGGATCGATGCGGCGGTGGCAGACTGCGCAGGATGCCTCGCGGGTGTGCGCCGCGAGCAGTTCGCGAGGCGTCGTCGCCCCCTGCGTCTCAGGTGTGAGTGCCGGCACATTTTTCGGCGGTGGAGGTGCCGGCGTACCGAGAATGTTTTCCAGCACCCAGACGCCGCGAATGACCGGCTGCGTATCAACCCCATTGGCGGTTGCCATCAGAATCGCTGCTTGGCCCAGCAGTCCGCCAAATCGATCACCCTGGGGTATGGTGAGCCGCTGAAACTGTTTTCTTTGTGCCTCAGTCAGCGGCGGGTCGGCGTTGCTGACCTCCGGCGGCGTCAGTCCGTAATTTCGCTGGACAAATGCCGGAGTTGAGAACGTAAAGCCGGGGTCGATGAATGTCTCCATGGGCAGATTCTTGGTCAGCATCGCGGTGACAAACCGCTCGGTTTCCTGCTTGGCAAGCCGGACGTCCGCCTCATCAAAACGAAATTTTGGGTCGGGCATGATGCCGGCCAGCGTTTGAGTTCCCAGCCATTGCCCGACGAAACTGGTGATGAGTGGATCGTTCATCCGCTTTGGCAGGAGCCGGTTTGTTTCCCGCTGCAACACCCAGCCTTCGGCCAGCCGGCTGCGAGTGGCCAGATCGACCAGCGTCGCATCGGGTGGACCTTGAGTCAGGAAATACGACAGGCGGCTGGCCAGATCGAACTGGTCAAGTCGACCTGCGGAATCGACGGGGCCAAGCCCGCGATAGAGAAACCGAGGCGATACCAAAATGTTCCGCACCAGCAGATGCAGGCCTTCGTCGAGCGAATGTCCCTCGGCCCAATGATCGCTGGCAATTGCCATGAACTGGTCAACCGTTGCATCATCGACTGGCCGGCGGAAGGCTCGCGGCAGCAGGGTTGTCAGCATGCTCCGTGCAACAGCTTCCGGAGTTTCCGAAGCGGTTCCAGAGCCGGTGAGACGCTGTCTCAGCGTCACCCGACGGCGATCGGCGGGACTCTCAATAAACTGGCTAGGGCCGGCAACCGTCACCCGATGAAGTTCGAGGGCAGGGCCCCGCTCGTGGTAGAAGTGGCAGAGCGCGTCGGCCAAATTGAAGGTGCCGTCGAGCGAGCGAAATCGGGCGAGTAACGCTTTGGACTTCTCGGAATCCAAGGTCGCCTCGGCGAGATCGAGCGTTGGATCAGCCCAGTGCCGCGAAACGATATCCCAGCCGTTGCGGCCACGCAGCCGGGTTGTCTCAGGCCGACCGACCTTGCCCGACGGGAACACCGCCTGCTGCCAGGCCGCCAGAAACCGCTTGTCACTGGCAAACCAGCCGGCCATCTGATCGGCCAACTCATCGAATTCATGGGTCATTTCGGCGTTGGCCCAGCGGAAGAGTAGGGTTTCGCCCTCGTACAGGTCTGCCTCGAAGCTAAAGCTTTCGGGAAAATCACCAGCGACCTCGAGGGTCTGCAACAGCCTGAAGGCGGAAACCTTTGAACGGTCGGTGGCCGTCACCGGCCGGGCGTAGACCTCAAGCAGCATTGGGTCCGCAAAAGCATGGCCCGCCGCTGACGTGAACTGTGAGGCTGACACCTCGACCGCGTAGCGGCCTGAGTCTTTGATTTCGATTCGACTCGGCCAGGTGCAGCTTCGCATCACATCGACCGACCGCGAGACGAGCCGGAGGGCATCGCCATGAACGGTCGCGGCCGAAAAACTGAGGACCATGTCCTTCGGCCCAGCCTCCCAGCGGCGGGCCAGCAGCGGCGGCCGGGGCGGTGGAAAAAGTTCATCGGCTACCAGCCGGGCGGTTTCGCGATAGGCCTCGATGTGAGCCGGTGAGACCGCCAGCGCTGCAGCCTGATTGTCAAACCCGTGGCCAACCGAATCTGAAGGGAAGCCCGCCGGCAGTTTGAAACTCGAAAGCCCAAACAGCGTCCGCACCGTTCGCAGGTATTCATCGCGGCTGAGCCGACGGGGCGGTGTGCCTCCGATCGTGATATGGTCGCAGAGTTGCCCATCGACGAACGTCCAGAGGGCCTTACCGGCAGCAGCTGGCAGCCGAGGTTCCTCGGGCGGTGGCATCCGGCCCTCATCGAGTACCCCGGCGACCCGTTCCCAGAGTTCTCGCGATTCAGGGTCAGCAAAATTGATGATGGAATGATCGAGATCGACATCCGCCGCCGGGCTCGCCCCGGAATGACAATCGAGACAGCGTTCCGCCAGGATAGCGCGAATCGTCTCTGGGATCGGCACCGGTCCGCTGGCTGCGGCGATTTGGCCTCTCACCGCGACAGCCATTGCCAGGCAGCCAGAGGTGAACAGCCAGACCGCAGCCAATCGCCGGGGTCGGCTCCACCGGCTCATAGGAGCACCTCGTTCATGCTGCCCGTGGCGGTCGAAAACCGATCGACCTCCATGCCTAGTCGCTGCATCAGCGTGATGTAGAGATCGCCCAACAGGGCCGCGCCGGGTTTCGATTGGTCAACAGCAATATGCCTGCCGTGACGCATGCCACCGCCAGCCACAAGCGTCGGGAGATTCCGGTTACTGTGCCGGCTGGCGTCACCCATACCGGTACCGACCAGCACAATCGTGTCATCCAAGAGTGAGCGGCCGTCGGGCAGTTGTTTGGCCGCCAGTTGTTGCAGGAAACGAGCAAGGCAGTGGATGTGCCCCGTCTCGATAGCGACCAGATCACGAATCATGACCGGGTCGTTCCCGTGATGGGAAAGACCGTGGTAGCCTGCAACCAGTTGTCGACCATCGAGGGAAAAGACCTGGCCGAGGCCATGCAAAAACAGGGTGGCCACTCGTGTCGATTCGGTTTCGAGCGCCAACGCGACGAGATCGTAAAGGATCTCCTCAGCCTCCAGTTGGAGGTTCGGCGTGATGGGGTCGTAGTCGGGCAGCTTGTAGTCGGGCTGCGGAACTGGTTCTGCGGCTGCCAGAATCTGTCTGCCCAACCGTTTCTCGACCGTTCGTAAGGACTCGAAATAATCGTCCAGCCGACCGCGGTCTGTAGCCGGTAAACCGCGGACCAGCCGCCGGGCATCCTGCTGGACGGCATCGAGCGAACTGCGACCGCTGGCCAGGAGATACTCGGTCCGGGCCTGGTCAGCGGGTGAGGCAAACAGTTTGCGGTACAGCACGCTCGGCCGGGCAATCATCGGCAGGCCGGTGCCGCGGCGGGTGAAACTCATCGCTTTGGCTCCCTCGCCTGACCCCGCAGTGAGTTCGATTGAGGGAAAGCGGCTTTCCTGGCCGACAGCATCGGCAATCATCTGGTCGAGCGACCAGCTGCCCGGCTGGGTGCCGCAGAGAAAATTACTCCAGGAGTCGTGTCCATTGGCGGCCCGATGGTCAAGGCCGGAGAAGACGGTGAACTGGTCGCGAAGAGCAGCCAGCGGCGTCAAGGTTGGCGGGAGAACGTAGTCCGCCCCCGACTGCACAGGCAGGAACGCCGGCTGGTGCCAGCCAAGATAGGTCCCGACTGCGATAAAATTTCGGGGGTTGGGGCTCGCTGGCGCCGCAGTGACACCGAACGCCTCCAAGGCGGGCAGCGCCAGAGTCGCGATGCCAGCCCGCAACACCTGCCGACGGGGTAGCCCCCGGGAAACGCTGATTCCGGCTGTTGCTTGGTGCATGATGTCGCTCCCTGGGGCCGCCTGCAATGGTCACTCCTGCCACTCACTTCGAACCCTTCAATCGTACGCAATCGCGGTCCGCGCAGCCGGAGAAGTTCCTGCCAGAACACGGGTTCTTTCTTCGCCATTGCGTCGCGACCACAACAATCGCAGTGCCGTGTTCGCTGCAGCTGGGCCCGACGTGACCGAATTCCCCCAAGCAGGGCCGATATTTTTCCTTCTTTTTTGCGTCAGGTTCGCAGAGGCAAGTACAACTGGCACATGGCCGTTCAAACCAGACTTGTGCAGCAGCCGCTCATCGCGGTGCTGGTCCCTGCCAGCACCGGCTGGGGCCGCGGCATCATCAGTGGGGTCGCGGCCTACGCCAATCGACATGGCCCCTGGCATCTCTATGTTGAGCCGGAAGGGGAACGCCGGGGGCTCCCCCACGGCTGGCAAGGGGACGGTGTCATCGCGCGGCTCTCCACGCCTGCCGTCAGTAAGGCGATTATCGGGCTTGGCTGTCCGGTGGTGAATGTTTCTGGAATTGAGCTTGACGCCCTGCATCCCCAGCCGCCAAGGGTCAGTTACGATCTTCGCGCTACCGGCACACTGGCCGCTGAGCACTTTCTTGATCGTGGCTTCCGGCACTTTGCCTATGTCGGCCCTCCAAAACTCAGCTATGTCCGCGAACACCGTGAAGCCTTCACAGCCGCCCTCGACCGGGCCGGCCAGACCTGCCATCTCCATGGCCTTGGTGCTGGCCTTGAAATCACTGGCCGGCCCAGCCGCCTCGTCGAATGGCTGCATGCGCTACCTAAACCAGTGGGCGTGCTGACTTGGGCGGCGATCCAGGGACGATCGGTGATCGACGCCTGCCGCCGGGCTGGGCTGTTCATGCCGGAAGACGTGGCGGTGCTCAGCGGCGTCGATGACCCGCTGCTCTGCGAGGCCAGCCAGCCGCAGCTCTCAGCGATTGCGGTAAATGCTGAGCAGATCGGTGAAACAGCTGCTGAGTTGCTGCACCTTCTCATTGAGCAGCGGACAGCGCCACGTGCACCGATTCGCATTCCACCCTTGGGCATCATCACGCGACAGAGCACCGACACGCTGGCGATCGACAACCCTGAACTGGTCCAGGCGATTGGCTTCATCCGTGAACATGCCAGCGAACCAATCAAGGTGGAGGACGTCCTGCAGGCAGTGCCGATGTCCCGCCGCAGCCTCGAGCGGGCCTTTCAGGAAACCCTGGGCCGGTCACCGGCAATGGAAATTCGTCGGGTCCGGCTGGAACGGGCCAAAAAATTATTGGCCACAACCGATCTCCCCGTGCCAAAGGTTGCCCGCGCCAGTGGCTTTGGAACTGGTGAATACCTCGCCACGCTCTTTCGCCAGGCCACCGGCATGACGCCGCTGAAGTACCGGGCCGCCACCCGGACATCGGCCTAGCAGAATGTGGACAACGTCCGCCGCCACAAGGATGTGAAGATCGTCACCCCGGAAGAGGCACCGTGTTTTTCGGGTTGGCCGGTGGGCTATCGTTCGCCCACATTCACCGACAAGGGGCATGGATGGCAATGCTGTTCGGCACAGATTGTGTGTCGTTGCTGCAGTACTGAAGAACCGTGAGACGCCCGGGGAGGCGTCGCGTGGCCCACGGCTCGCGGCTTTTGATTTTCCGCTGAGCGGAACTCCCGGGAAGCCCGAGCCGCGAGCCGAAGGAATGCGTGCCGTGTTTTAAAAAAATGCGGTTTCCCTCAGCTTGCGCTTCGGGCTTCAAAGCAGGGGCTTTCTCTCACCGGTACAGGTGAAGCCGCGCCATCAAAACCTGCAGCAAGTCAGAGAGTCATCTGGGGCTCATTTGATTGCTCGGCACCTTATGGGCCGAACGGAATTGCCATCGACGGCAATTTCCATGGTCACCCCGTCTGAGCGTCAAAGTTTGACGTCCTGCCCACATCGCCACTGCAACTCGGTGGAGTTTGGATTCCCCACGCTCTCGGCGAACAGTCGCAATCTATCCGAGTGTTCAAACCCCCAATGGGGCAAATGTGATTAATAGCGACGTGCTCGCGACACCGTAGCGTCGATTCCAACGCCAATCCGGTTGACCATCGGCGACAATTACCGACCACTGCCATCACGCCAGGATCGCATCGAGGATGCCGGTGCTGTCACCGAAGGATTCAATCGCGACGCTTGATTGTCTCAGCAGCGTCAGCCAGGCGTTGCACAGCGGCGTGTTTTTTGGCAGGACGATGTTTTCACCCAGTCTGACGCCGGCGCCGCGGCCAGTGATCAGCGTCGGACAGTTGTCGAGTGAATGGCCCGTCCGGATGTTGCTGCCGTAGACAACCGTGACATGGTCAAAGAGGCTCGACCCATCGGGCTCCTTGGTGGCCTTGAGCTTGTCGATGAGTCCGGCAAGCAGTTCACTCTGGGCCAGATCGCGTTTGCGTGATGACTCGACAACGTCACCTGGCCGGCCGTGGTAGTGACTCATGGTGTGGGCTTCTGTCTTCAAGCCCAGGCTCGTCAGCAGTGTTGTCACCGGCTGGCGATAGGTGAGCACCCGGGTGCTGTCGGTCTGCATGGCAGCCACGATGATGTCGTACATCAGTTGCACCTCTTCGCGGCCCACGAGGCCCGGCTCGGGCTCACCAAACGGCGGTTCTGGCCGGGCTTTGCCGATCCACTGCTCGTCGCGGGAGAGCCGTTGTTCAAGGTCACGAATCCCCTGCAGGTATTCATCGAGCTTGTCACGATCGGTAACGCCGAGGGACCGGCTGAGGTCACGGGCATTTTCCAGGGCGTTATCCAGAATGCTTCGCCGCTGCCGCAAAACCGCCTGCTGCTGCTCAAGCGGGGTCGTGTCTTTGGCGAACAGCCTGTGAAACGCCTCGACCGGATTCCGCGGGCCGCCCACCGGCTTGCCCCGGGCATCCCACGACAGAGACAGACCGGGGCCGTGCCCTGAACCAGCCGCCGCTGCCCCACAGTCAAAGGCCAGTGACTCAAACCGGGTCTCAACCCCGAGCGACCGGGCCGCTGCCTGGTCAACAGAAATGCTGTTGAAAAAACTCTGCCCGGGGGCACCATATTCATTCGCCCCCGTCAGCCAGAAGGTGCTGCCGTAGTGCCCATTACCCGTAAAGCGATTCCAGAGTCCCTGCACGATGCTGAAATCGTTCTTGTGCTTTGCCAACGGCTCGAGCAGCGGTGGAAGCGCGTAGGCAGAGCCCGGCTGGTCAAGCTTGGGATACCATTCGTCTTCGGTCACACCCCAGCCAAAGCCCAGAAAGACAAGTCGCTTGGGCGGGGCCGCTGGTGACGCCGCTGCCGCAAACCGGCGGAAGCCGAACGACTCAAAGGCTGGCAGTGCAATCACCGCCGTTCCGGTCGTGAGTAGCTGACGGCGGGAAACCTGGCTCGAAACCTGGGGTGCTCGGATAGGCATGGCGGAAGTTCCTCAGGGAATCGGTTTCAGGCGGGGCTACTTCGTTCGGAAAGACTTGCTCTGCACGAGACCTTGAATAAACGATCGTACGCCGAATTCGTCGCTGTGAGCATCCTGCACGATCGCATCGATCAGCGGCTGGTCGCCAAAACCAGAGGGGCGACCGAGGGCGTATTGAATCAGCGCGGCGGTAAACCCCCCCGCAAACTGATCGGCCCTGGTAGCCACAATGCTGCGAAGCTCGAAAAAGTCGCCGAAGGCCGGCCCGCCATGCAACGCCCCAGAGGGATCGATCGTCCAGGTTTTTTTTGTTTTTGGATCGGGCTTGCCCGCAGCATTCACAGCCATCGTGCTGTCGGTCGTTCGCCAGGCCCCGACGGCGTCGAAGTTTTCCATGCCAAAACCGATCGGGTCGATCTTGCGGTGGCAGCTCGCACACTGCGGCTCTTCCTGGTGCAGGACGACCCGCTCGCGGGTGGTGAGCGACTTGCCTGCCAGCCGGGCCAGTTGCGGCACGTTCGGCGGTGCCGGAGGGGGCGGATCATTGAGCAACTTCCGGAGCACCCACGCGCCTCGCTCCACGGGGCTGGTGTGCTCGCCATTGCTTCCCATCGCATGGATCGCCGCCATCCCCATCAAACCACCCCGTGGCGATCCGGCCGGCAGCGAGACCGGCCGGAACTCGTCCCCCTGCACGTTCGACAGGCCGTAATAGTCGGCGAGCAGGCCATTGACCACGACATAGTCCGCTGCCAACAGGTCATCGAGCGGCCGATTTTCCCGCAGCAGATGAGCGAACGTCTCATAGACCTCATGCCGGGCGGCCTCCTTGGTGCTGTCGTCAAACTGCGGGTAGAGCTTCAAATCAAACTGAAAGAAATCGAGACGGTCCATCGCCAGCCACTGGGCAACGAAGGGCTCCACAAACCCGGTCGACCGCGAGTCGTCGAGCAAGCGGTTGGTCTGCGCTGCAAGCACAGCCGGGTCGAGCAGGGCCTCACTTGTTGCCAGCCGGAGCAGTTCGGCGTCGGGCGGTCCGCCCCAGAGGAAGTAGGAAAGCCGCGTCGCCAGTTCCAGGCCGTTGAGTTCGCGGCGGTGATCGTCGGGGCCTGGCTCCGCCCGGTAGAGAAACCGGGGGGATGACAGCACGGCCACGAGCGTCTCGATGAGGGCGTCTTCGTGCTTCCCCCCGAGACTGCGGCGGACCGCGTAGATGTCCGCCAGACGCTCCACCTCCCCGGCGGCCGGCGGCAGGCCGCGGTAGGCGGTGACGATGAACTGTTCGACAGCCCGTTTCGCCTCAGACGCCGGCACGGCGTCGGGCTCCTTTGTATCGAGCAGCGGCTGCAGAGCCTTGATACCCGGGGCGATGCCGTCGGCAGGGGCAGCCTGGCGTTCGATCTCGATCCAATCGACCCAGATCGCAAGTTCGGGCCCGATGCCATTGGCTTTCACCCCTTCAGCAAAGATCCGCTGGCGAGCCACATTGCTGCCGGTGTCGATCTCACGAATCATGAACCGCCGCTTGGCGGGATCTGCCGCCCCAGCCTTGAGCGTGAAGGGAATCTCAATCACCTGTGGTGCATCCATCGTGCCGAAGACGTGGTGGGCACTGATGGCAGGCAGGCGATCCCCCCAGTGTCGATGGCCAAACTCAAGAAAGCGTCGCTCCTCCGCCGCTTCCGGCCGGGCAGCACAGCGAACCCGAATGACATACTCCCCAGGGGGCCAGTCAGCCGGAATGTCAAAATTGAGCTTGGAGTTTGAGTTCGGTGCGCGGAACCCCGCCGGTACCGTCAGGTAAGCCCCAGCGTCGAGGCCCGGCATCGACAGATACCGTTCTTCATACGGGATAAACCGTTTCTCCTCGAGGATCACGGTCAGAAACTGGGGGTTGTTACCGCTGTTGGGAATGGCGTCGTCCGGTGGCGGCAAGCCGACGAGCGACCGCCAGTGAAAGCGAAACTCTTTTTCATCTTTGAGCGTGGGCCGCGTCTTGGCGACGAACTCGGCGTTCTCGGGACTGGCCACGGCCGCATCGAGCTGCTTGAACCATTCCCGGGCAGCCTGTTGATTGGCCTGCAGTTTTTCGTTGTTTTTTCGGAAAGCGGCCAGTGTCTTTTCGGCCTCGATCCGCAGGTATTTCCTGGTGCCGGCTGCCGCATGCTGCTGAAACGCCGCAGCCAATGCCTCCCTGCCGATCGCTTCATACTGCTCGAATTGGCTGGCAGTCATGAACAGGTTCGCGCCCACCGTGTCAAAGGCCAGCGGACTCGTGTCAGCCGGCAGGTCGCTGACATCGATTTCCACTCCCAACAAATGCTTCAGTGTGTTTTTGTATTCCCGCCGGTTGAGCCGCCGCATGGCGATTCGCCCCCCCTGATCGGCGAGGAGTTTGCGGGCCGTCACCATCGCCGTGGCCAGGTCATCGAGAAAGTCGGCTTTGGCAGCCCGCTCTGGCTGCGGCTCATCCTCAGGCGGCATTTCACCAGCGTTCAGAACATTGAGCACCTTCTGCCAACGTTCAGCAGCTGCGATGGTGTCGATCACCAGCGGCAGGTCGTCCACCCGCACGCCCGACTCCTGCGTGTCGGCACCGTGGCACTGCTGACAGTGCGTCCGGAGCAGTTCCTTGTGCCCCGCTTCCATCTCTGCCCGCGGAGCCGCCAACAGCTTTTGCGCAGACGGAAACCAGCAGGCTGTTGCCGCAAGGAGAAAGTGAAACCAAAGCTGCCGCATCGTGCTGACCTTTCACCGTCCATTATCGGCAGCTTTCAGAGGTGACAAACTGCGCGAACGCGGTTTTTTCCTCGCAATCTGCGTCAGTCTCAATGCTGTCGAGTAAGGTCATTTCCGGAAACGTTTGTTCCTTACTCGGCCCCCTGGACACCTCACCAATGTCACGTTCCCAGACTCTCCTTCCAAGCCTGCTCGCCTGCGGGCTTTTTGCCACCGTCGCGGCGGCTGCCGATGATGCCGCATGGCTGCGGAGCAACGGCACGCTCATCTTGGCCGACAGCTTCGACCGCGAAGAAGACGGCAACCTGGCCGCTGCGATCGGGAACGGCTGGAACAGCGCGACAGCCAACCGGGTGCCCGACATCAAGCAGGCTGACCTTGATGACGGCGTGCTCAAGGTGACCAGCGCCGTCGAGGCCGGCCACCAGGCCCACATCCACCACGAGGCCGGCTTCGAGGATGGCGGCGCGGTCGTCCGCTTCAAGCTGCCTGGCCTGAATAAGCACGAGGCGTTGACGGTCGGATTTGTCGACCGGCAGACCAAGGGCATCCATGCAGGACATCTCTGCTATGCCATCATCTCAAATAGCCCACCCAGGGTTCGTTTAACGGATTACAAGACCGGGGTGATGGATCTTGAATTGCGGAAGCGGCGGCAGCCCTACCTCGACGCCAAGAAACCGCTGCCACAGGATCTGGCTGACCTGCTCGCGACGAAAGAGCGGCAGTTTTCCTGGGCTGCCGACCACGAGTGGCACACGCTTGTGCTCGTGACCGAGGGTGACGAAATGCGGGTGACGCTCGACGGCAAGCTGCTCGGCAGCCATCGATCGGAGGGTTTTGCCCATCCAGTCAAACGCTGGTTCAGCCTGCTGATGAATCCCTCAGCCTGGATCGACGAGGTGGAGGTCTGGAAGGTTAAATGACCTGCCGCGGGGTTCA
>RFVE01000083.1 GCA_009922585.1 Planctomycetia bacterium | reverse complement strand
CTGCTCAAGCGGGTTGAAGAGCTCGAACAGGGTGGTGTGAGTGACCGCCGCGACACTACCTGGCGGGCTGCGTGACAGGCTGGGGATCTAAGCGGCACGTCGATGAACGCTGTGGCACCTTCACATTCCGTTGTCGCTGAACCGTCACTCGACGGTGAACTGATCGGTATTCTGGCCGGCTGGGGTCGGTTCCCAATTGCCACCGCTGAGGCGATTCATCGCCGTGGTGGTCGGGTGGCCATTCTCACCATCCGGCACCATGCTGAAGAGTCGCTGGAGCCGCTGGCCGATGTCTACGGCGAGGTGGGCGTGGCCGAAATCGGTAAGGCGATCGACTTCTTCAAGCAGCATGGCGTCATGCGGGCCACGATGGCCGGCAAGATCCACAAAAAGAAACTCTTTCGCCGGTTCGGCTGGCTGCGGCACTTGCCTGACTGGAGGGGCCTGAAGACCTTCTGGCCCCATGTCGTCAGCCGCCGGAAGGACAACCGCGACGACTCGTTGCTCGGGGCGATTGCCTCTACCTTCGAACGCGCGGGGGTGCGGATCTGCCCGGCGACCGACTTCGCGCCGGAACTCCTGGCCACTGGTGGCGTGTTGGCTGGCCGGCCGCTCTCGAAGCAGCGGATGGCCGACGTTGCCTTTGGTTGGAAGCTGGCCAAGGAGTTGGGCCGGCTCGACATCGGCCAGACGGTGGTGGTGAAGAACCGGGCGCCACTGGCGCTCGAGGCGATTGAGGGAACCGATGCCTGCATCAAACGCGCCGGGCAGCTCTGCCGCGCCGGCGGCATGACCGTCGTGAAGGTGGCCAAGCCACAGCAGGATGAACGGTTCGATATGCCGACCATCGGCATCGGCACGCTCCAGTCGATCCGGGCGGCCGGTGGCAAGGTATTGGCTATCGAGGCGGGCAAGACAATTCTGGTCGATCGTGAGCAGCTGGCCGCTTACGCCAGTCGTTGCGGCATCACAATCGTCAGTTGCTTCGATGTCGCTGGCGTACCGCTGCTGGAACAGCCGCGGTACGACGCTGCCTGACGGCTCGATTGGCGGCACAGCATTCGGCGGCTATAGACTGAAACGCATGAATACGACTGCATTTCCTGTCTGGCTTGCGCTGTCTTGGTCGCTGCTCGGTCCGTTGGCTTTACTGCCGGCTGCTGAGCCCGGCACCGACCGCCCCCTCCGGCCCCTCCAGATCGATCTGCGGATTGACCGCAGTGCCGAAATCCCACCACCGCGAACCCACTACCTGGGCCGCGAGATCGCCCAGACGATGCATTACACCGGCGCCCCCTGGCTGGTGCGGGAGAGCCGGCAGCGGGAGGAAGACTGCCGGATGCTGCTGGAGGCGCTCGAGCTCAAGCCGGGGCAGACTGTCTGCGACCTCGGCTGTGGCAACGGCTTCTACACGCTTGAGCTGGCCCGTCGGGTCGGCCCCGAGGGGACTGTCTATGCCGTCGACATCCAGCCCGAAATGCTCCGGCTGCTGGTGGCCCGCGCGCGGCAGGCCAAGCTCTTCAACATTCGGCCAGTCCTCGGCACGGTCATGGACCCGCGACTACCACCGGGTGAGGTTGATCTCGTTTTCTGCGTCGATGTCTATCACGAGTTCTCGCACCCCGAACTGATGCTGGCCCGGATTCGCGAGAGCCTGCGGCCTACCGGCCAGATTGTGCTGGCCGAGTTCCGCGGTGAAGATCCGGCCGTGCCGATCAAACCGCTGCACAAGATGACCAAGGCCCAGGTCAAGCGTGAACTCGAGCCCAACGGTTTCACACTGGTGCGAGAGTTCGACAAGCTGCCCTGGCAGCACCTGATGTTCTTTGGCCGCGCTGAAGAGTGACCAAGAGTCGCTAACAGACTTTGGATAAAGTTTGCCGCCGCAGCATGCGGCGATCGGCAACCCCGAAAACCCTCGGCGTTTTTGGGTGTTGCCCAAGTGGACTCACTGTCGCCCGCAGTCGCGGGCAAGGGCCATGGATGGCAATGGTGTTCGGCACGGATTCTGTGTCATTTTTGAGGCACTGAAGAATCGTGACACCCCGGCCGCCAGCCCGAGGATAGCGTTGCGTAGCCCCCGGCTTGCAGCTTTTGATCCGGTGCTGAGCGGAACGAAACTCCGGGAAGCCCGAGGCGCGAGCCGAGGGAATGCGTGTCTGGGTTCAAAAAGTGGTTTCCCTCAGCTTGCGCTTCGGGCTTCAAAGCATGGGCTTCTTCTCACTGGTACGGGTGCAGGCGCGCCATCAAAACTTTCAGCAAGACGGAGAGTCGTCTGGTGCTTATGCGATTGCTCGGCAACTTGTGTGCCGAACAGGATTGCCATGGATGGCTTTTTTCACGTAGAGCTGACGCTACGGCAGCCGGCAGCTGCCGTCGTCGCAGCGGCCGGCGATCAGCAGCCGCCGCTTGGCCACAAACCCGTAAAGCCATCTCCAGAGCGGCAGTGATCCGGGAATGTGCAGCAGTGCCGCCAACGGCCATAGCGGGGGCAGCCGCCGCGACAGGTATCGCACTGCCTCGGCGCCGCCGCGGGCCTGCCCGGTCCGGTCCACCACCACCATCTCTTCGTGCAACCGGGCCAGCGGAATCTCGGGAAAGTCCGCTGCGACGCAGGGGTCGTGCAAGGACGTGAACTGCAGCCGGTGCCACCAGTCGAGCCGCTTGAGGATGCCGATCTGACTGCGGCAGAACCGGCACTGGCCGTCGTAGAGCACGGTGTCGTGAGCGGGTGTGGTGTGGGTGGTGGTCATCTGGGACTGCGGGCGAAGGTGACGCTGATTTCCCAGAACCGCGCCGGCCAACTCACTCCTTGATCAGCCCGCGAGGGAGGGTGCAGAGATTCAAAATAGTGATCGCCCCGACCGAAATCAGGAGCCAAGGGGCCCATTCCGGTGCCGCCACCGTTTGGCTGCTACCGCCGGTGAGAGGCGAGATCACAGCGGAATCAATGAATAGTAGTTCGATGCCAACGAGCGTGGCAAAAATTCCAACCGCTAGAAACATACTTTTCCACATCGCGACACCACTCACTTCACTGGGCGTTGCTCCTACGAACACACCGTCGGTCCGCAAATCTACAGAACGCATCGACCGCCCAGTTTCCCAGGCTTCAGCAGCCTGCATGATCTGGCAGGCGGTACCAGTTGTGTCGGTTGCGCTGCCAGCTATTGCCCCGCAGCGTCAGCGGGGGGCTCGACCTCAGCCTCTGCGGCCGCTTTGGTGGTAGCGGTGCCGGCTCGGCGTTCAGCTGCGGTGCCGGGCACCAGTTGTGGCTTGCCGCTGGTGCTCTCGACGATTTCCTTGAGGTCGAGGCCGTCAATCACCTCCGCTTCGATCAGCCGGCTGGTGACCGCCTCCAGCGATGCCCGGCGGGTCTCCAGAATCTGGCGGACCTGCTCAATCGAGGTGTCGATGATCCGCCGGACCTCCTCATCGATTTCGCGAGCGGTCTCTTCGCTGTGGCTGCGGCTGGAGCCGAGATCAGCCCCACCACCAGTCAAGAAGGGCGACCGCTGGCTCTCGCGGTAGTTCACTCGTCCCAGCCGGCTCATGCCATAGTCCATTACCATCGAGCGGGCGATTTCACTGGCCCGCTCGAGGTCGTTCTGGGCGCCAGTCGAGACGTCGTCGTAGACCATCTCTTCGGCGATCGTCCCGGCCAGCAACACCTGGATGCGGCTTTCAAGTTCACTCTGCGTGAGCAGGTAGCGGTCATCCTCTGGCCGCTGCATGGTGTAGCCGAGGGCTGCCAGCCCCCGCGGGATGATCGACACCTTGTGGATCGGGTCGGTGTTGGGAAGCGAATAGGCGACCAGGGCATGGGCTGCCTCGTGGTAGGCCACCCGCTTCTTTTCGTCCTCGTGGATCACCCGCTTCTTCTTTTCGAGCCCCGCTGTTACCCGCTCGACAGCCTCGTTGAACTCATCCATGCCGACCGAAGACTTGTCGTTACGGGCGGCCAGCAGGGCGGCTTCATTGACCAGATTGGCCAGATCAGCCCCGCAGAAGCCGGAGGTGATCCGGGCGATCTGCTCGAGGTTGACCCTTGGGTCGAGCTTCACGTTAAGGACATGCACCCGCAGGATCGCCTCACGGCCGCGGACGTCGGGGCGGTCAACCAGCACATGCCGATCGAAGCGACCAGGTCGCAGCAGTGCTGGGTCAAGGGTTTCCGGCCGGTTGGTGGCGGCCATCACGATTACTCCGGAGTTACTGCCGAAGCCATCCATCTCGACCAGCAACGCGTTGAGGGTTTGCTCACGTTCATCATGGCCACCCACCACGCTCGATCCGCGGGTCTTGCCGAGGGCGTCGAGTTCGTCGATGAAGATGATGCAGGGGCTCTTCTGGGTTGCCTGCTGGAACATATCCCGTACCCGTGCTGCCCCGACGCCCACAAACATCTCGACAAAGTCACTGCCCGAGAGCCCAAAGAAGGGCACTCCTGCCTCGCCAGCAATCGCCTTGGCAAGTAACGTCTTGCCGGTTCCGGGAGGGCCGACCAGCAGTACCCCCTTGGGGATGTGGCCGCCAAGCACCTGGTATTTCTCGGGGCTGCGCAGGAACTCGACCACCTCGCGGAGCTCCTCGACCGCTTCGTCGATACCTGCGACATCATCGAAGGTGATGCCAAGGTCTTCCTGGGCATACATCTTGCCCCGGCTGCGACCGAAGGCCATCGGGCTGCCCGCCCCGCCGACCCGGCGGATCATCAGAAAAAAGGCCAGGCCAAAGAGGCCGGTCAGCACAAGCATCGGCATCCAGTTCCGCCAGGGGCTGGGAGGGTCTTCGTAGCGATAGTCAACCTTGTTGGCGTCAAGCAATTTTGAGAGCTGCCCTTCCGAGTTCTCACTCGGCAGTTTGGCAGTGCGGAACCGGAGTTTCTCACCGGGGCTGCCGCCAGCGGCGGTCAGCCGGCCATCGTCGATCGGCCGCAGCGGTCCGCGGGCCTCGCTGGTCCGCGGCGGCACCTTCCGCACCGTGCCGGTCACTTCAAAGGCTCCGATAACGACTGCATCGATCGAGCTGAAGCGGGAGACGACTGACGAGCCATCGGCTGTTTTGCCGGTGACGACCTCAACGAACCGGGGCGGATCGCTTGGATCTTGCCGCTCTCCGGCGGCCCGAATCAGCCGTTCCAGATCGCTGTACGACAGTTGCACCTCCTGGCTTCCACCAAACAGGCTGGCGGCAAACAGGCCCGCGACCGCTACGGCGATCAGTGTCCAGATCAGGTTTGAACCGCCGAACGACTGCTTCCGGTCGGAGCCGCGTTTTCCCGAATCCCGCTCTTTATTTTTCTGCGTCATGCGTTCCCGCTACCAGACTGCTGAATTGTGCAACCAACCTAGCCTTCCATCGTAGGCAGCGGACGGGCCGCCGACAAACGGCTTCGATGGCATCGTCCGGGCCTGGGGCATACACTTTTGGGGCCGTTCTCGGCCGCTTTCCGTCGCCAGCTGTCCCCTCGATTGATTCGTCCATGATGCCACCCGACCGCCCCGCGGCATCTGCCGACCGGCCCCGGCGGGTGGCGGTGCTCGGCTCCACCGGCAGCATTGGCCGCAACACGCTTGAGGTGATCGCTGCCTCAGATGGTCGCTTTACGCCCCATCTGCTCTGCGGCCACCGGAGTGTCGGGCCGCTGCTTGAGCAAGTAGCGGCCTGCCGGCCCCGTTGGCTGGTCGTGACCGATCCCACGGCGGCAGCTTCGATTGGTGCAACGGCCCTGCCGCCCGGCACCGAGCTTGCGGTTGGCCCTGAACGACTTGCCGAACTGGTCGCCACCGCAGAGGTCGATCTGGTGGTCTCGGCGATCGTCGGAGCGGCTGGCCTGGCCAGCACCTGGGCGGCTGTAGCCGCCGGCAAGACCGTGGCGCTTGCCAACAAAGAAACCCTGGTCATGGCCGGCCCGCTGGTGATGCGGCTGGCGGCTGAGACTGGCGGTCAGATTCTGCCGGTCGACAGTGAGCACTCGGCGATCCATCAGGCCCTGCGAAGCGGTCGTCACGACGAAGTCCGGCGGGTAGTGCTAACGGCCAGTGGCGGTCCATTTCGGACTCGCAGCCGGGAGAGTCTTTCGGACGTGAGCCGAGATGAAGCCCTCAACCACCCAACCTGGTCGATGGGCCCCAAGATCACCATCGATTCGGCCACGATGATGAACAAGGCGCTGGAACTGATCGAGGCCCGCTGGCTGTTTGACCTACCGGGTGAGAAGCTGGGGGTGGTGGTCCATCCACAGTCGATCGTTCACTCATTCGTGGAATATGCCGACGGCTCGGTGATCGCCCAACTCGGACCGCCTGATATGAAGCTGCCGATCCAATACGCCCTGGCCTATCCTGAGCGATATGCTGGACCGGCTCGCCGGTTTGACTTTGCCGCCACCCAACAACTCAGCTTCGAGCCGCCCGACCTGGAGCGGTTTCCGGCAGTGAAGCTGGGGCACGAAGTGGCCGCCCGCGGCGGCACGGCTGGGGCTGTCCTCAATGCGGCAAACGAGGAGGCCGTGCAGGCTTTCCTCGATGGGGCGGTGCGGTTTCCAGAGATTACTGAACTCTGCGAGCGGGCGGTGGCGGAGCATCCATTCCAGGCCGACCCCTCATTCGATGATATTCTCGGGCTTGATGCCTGGGCCAGAAAGGAAGTGAGAACGTGGATGAATCGGTGATGGCAGTGCTGCCAATGATCGCGATGCTCGGGCTGTGGATCCTTGAGCCGGCCAACTGGCTGACAATCCTGCAGGTGGCGTTGGGGCTCGGCTTCGTGATCTTCGTGCATGAACTCGGCCACTTTCTGGTTGCCAAGGCCTGCGGGGTGAAATGTGAAAAGTTCTACATCGGCTTTGATGTCGGTGGCGCGAAGCTCGTGAGTTTTCAATGGGGTGAGACCGAATATGGCATCGGCGCCCTGCCGCTGGGTGGCTACGTGAAGATGCTCGGCCAGGACGACAACCCGGCTGCTGCCGCTGCCGAGGCCCAGCGGGCGAAGGCGTTGATCGAGTCAGGCGACCTGCCCGCCGAGCCGACCTCCGATCCGCACCCCGCCTGGGACCCCCGGAGCTACCCAGCCCAGAGTGTGCCGGAGCGGATGGCCATCATTTCGGCCGGTGTGATCATGAATGTGATCTTCGCCGTGCTGCTGGCAGCCTGGGCCTTCGGGTTGGGCGTCGAGGAGCTGACCTGCGAGGTCTCAAGTGTCCGTCCCGGTGGGGCGGCCTGGCGGGCCGGACTGCGGACAGGGGATGAAATCATCGCCATCGGCGGCAAGGCAGATCCGGTCTTCACCGGCAGCGAACGGACGCTCACGCTCTATCCCGACACCGACCTCGGGATTCCTACTGTCGGGGTGACGAGCCCCTTTTCGACAACCCTGCCTGATGATCTCGAGCCGGGCCTACCGGGGGCGGCCGCGTTGGCAACGCCAGCGTTCGAGCCTGGCGACACGATCGTCTCGGTCGATGGCGACCCAGTGACGACTTACGCCGAGTTGATCGAAGCGCTGTCCCCTCGGGCAGATACCAATGTGACGCTCGGGGTGCGGCGGGGTACGAGCGGCCCCGAGCTCGACATTCTGCTCCCCCCGCAGCCGCGGCGGGAGACGGGCCTGGTCATGGCAGCGAGCCCGATCGCCAGTGTGCAGGCCGATTCACCGGCAGCTGCAGCCGGCATTCGGCCAGGTGACCGGCTGGTGAGCCTCGACGGTGATCCAATTGGCAACCCGCTCACCCTCGACGCCCGGCTGCGAGAGCGGGCCGGCAGTTCCGTGTCACTGGGACTGATTCGAGCCGATGCTGCGCGTGACGAAGCAGGAGATGCCGTCACGGAAACGGTTGAGCTGACGCCCCGCGAGGTCAACTGGATCGAGGAGTCGCGGTGGCCGCAGAGCCCGGTGGCACTCTCTAGCCTCGGGGTTGCCTTCACCGTCGAGTCGAGGGTGCTTGCGGTGGCGGCTGATTCACCAGCGGCCCGAGCCGGCATCCAGCCAGGCGACACGGTGACCCGGGCCCGCTTCGTGAAAGCCGGTGAGAAGGCAGGGCCGGATGATCAGGGGGTTGAGCTTTCGCCAGAGTCCCCCAGCTGGCCCTTTGTGATGGCGATGCTGCAGCAGTCACCCGACGACACCCGGCTGAGCCTGACAGTGGCGGCAGCCGACGGGCTGGCCCGCGATGTTGAGTTGGCCCCGGTCGCAAGCGACACTGCCTTCGTGGTTGATCGAGGCCTCATCTTCAAGCCGGTCTACCGGCTGGTGCAAGCCGGCTCGGTCGGGGCGGCCCTATCCAAGGGCTTGTCCAAGACGGGTGAGGATCTCTCGGTGGTCTACCGGTTTCTCCAAAAAGTCACCAGTAACCAGATCAGCCCTCGGCTGCTTGGTGGGCCGATTGAAATTGCCAAACAAGCGGGCAAGTCGGCTGAAGAGGGGCTGGGCCGGCTGCTGCTGTTCCTGACGATGCTCAGTGCGAACCTGGCGGTGATCAACTTCCTGCCGGTTCCGGTGCTCGACGGTGGCCACATGGTGTTTCTGCTCTACGAACTCGTGCGGGGCAAGCCGCCGAGTGAGAAGGTCGTCGAGGGGCTGTCCTACCTGGGGCTGCTGCTGCTGCTGTCGCTGATGCTGTTTGTATTCGGTCTCGATTTGGGGCTGATTCCGCGGCGTTAGGCTCACGTGAGCCATGGCAGCATCCCCGTCGGTCGGTGGCGAGCCTATGCTTCCTGAGGTTATCCCAGAGGAGGTTTGTATGGCGACCGCCACGCTCGATGCCCGAACAACGGATCTGTTCCGAGGCGTTCACACTGTTGTTTTCGACGTGGTGGGCACGCTGATTGAGCCGACCCCGAGCGTTGCCCGGGCCTATCAGATTGCCGGGCGGCGGCAGGGGGTCGAACTGGCCGAGCCGGAGATCGCAAGGCGGTTCTCGCAGGCCTGGGCTCGGCAGGAGGCGGCCGATGCTGCGGCCCGGCCCGCCTTTTCCACGAGTCAGCAGCGGGAGCATGACCGCTGGCGGCTGATTGTCGAGGAGGTCTTTGAATGGGTTCCCCAGACCGCAGCAATCTTTGCTGAACTCTGGGATCACTTCGGTCGGCCCGAAGCCTGGCAGCCAGTGCCCGCTGGTTGCCGGCTGCTGGAGTCGGCCCGTGCGGCCGGGCTCGAGGTGGCCGTGGCCAGCAACTTCGATGAGCGGCTCAAGCCCCTTGCCAACCTGGTTGAGCCGCTTGTCGGCATCGATCGCGTCTTTGCCTCATCCGAACTCGGCTGGCGGAAGCCGGCCGCCGCGTTCTTTCAGGCGGTCGAAATCCGGCTGGGCCGCCGGCCGGACGAACTGCTGCTGATTGGTGATGATCCCCGGCTCGACCTTTCCGCTGCCCGAGCTGCCGGCTGGCGGGCGGTGGGCGTTGGCTGATACCCACTGCAGCTTAGCTACTTCCGCTCTTCGCCGGTGTCGAGTACCGCCATGAAGGCCTTCTGCGGGATGTCGACCGAGCCGATGCTCTTCATCCGCTTCTTGCCTTCCTTCTGTTTGGCCCAGAGCTTCTTCTTGCGGGAGATGTCACCGCCGTAGCATTTGGCGGTGACATTCTTGCGGAGGGCTGAGATCGTCTCGCGGGCGATGATCTTGGTGCCAATGGCGGCTTGCAGGGCCACCTCGAACATGTGGCGGTCGATCTCACCCCGCAACTTCTTGACGATTGCCCGGCCCCGGCGGTCGGCATCGCGACGGTCGCAGATGATCGACAGGGCATCGACCTTCTTGCCACCCACCAGAATGTCGAGCCGAACGAGATCAGCTGGAAAGTAGCCCCGCAGTTCGTAGTCAAGCGTGCCGTAGCCTCGAGTTACGCTCTTAATTTTGTCGTGCAGGTCATAGATCACCTCGGCCAGCGGCAGGTCGAAGCTGAGCATCGCCCGGGTTGGCGAGAGGTATTCGGTTTTCAGGAAGACGCCGCGGCGATCACTGCACAGCTGCATCACCGGGCCGATGAACTCCGCTGGCACCAGGAAGTTGCAGCGGACGATCGGCTGGCGGAACTCCTCGATCTGGCCGGTGTCGGGCACATCCTGCGGGTTGGTAATCTCGATCGTCTCGCCGTCCCTCAGCAGCAGCTGATAGGTGACGTTGGGGGCCGTCTGGACGAGGTCGAGGTCGGCCTCCTGTTCGAGCCGTTGCTGGATGATCTCCATGTGCAACAGCCCGAGAAAGCCGCAGCGAAAGCCGAAGCCGAGGGCCTCGCTGCTTTCAGGCTGGAACTCAAACGACGGATCGTTGATTGCCAGCCGCTCCAGTGACTCCCGCAGCTCTTCAAAGTTTTCACCCTCCGACGGATAGAGGCCGCAATAGACCATCCGCTGTGGCGGCTTATAGCCGGGCAGGGCAGGGGCGGCATCGGCTCCCGGCACCGAGATCGTGTCACCGATATGAACCTTATCAACGTCCTTGATGTTGCAGACGAGATAGCCGACCTGGCCGGCAGCGAGGCTGTCACAGGGTCGCCGCTGGGGCACGAACTGGCCCAGCTCCAGGACGTCGTGGCTGGCCCCGGTCTTCAGGAAGCGGATCTTCTGCCCCTTGGTGACCGTACCATCAATGATTCGCACATAGGTAATCACGCCCCGATAGCTGTCGTAGTGGCTGTCAAAGATCATCGCCTGCAAGGGCTTGGCGGGATCACCCTGGGGCGGCGGAATTCGCTCGATGATGGCGGCCAGCAGTTCATCGATGCCGATGCCGGTCTTGGCGCTGGCCCGGATCACTTCGTCGGGGTCGATTGAGAGGCTCTGTTCCATCTCCTGCAGCACCTCGTCGACCCGAGCATGGACCAGATCAACCTTGTTGATCACCGGGACGATTTCGAGGTTTTCATTAATGGCGGCATACGCATTGGCCACCGTCTGCGCCTCAACTCCCTGGAAGGCATCGACCAGCAACACCGCCCCTTCACAGCAGGCCAGGCTGCGGGAGACCTCGTAGTGAAAGTCGACGTGGCCCGGTGTGTCGATCAGGTTGAGCTCATACCGTTCACCCTTGTGCTCGTACTCCATCCGGACAGCCCGAGCCTTGATGGTGATGCCCCGCTGCCGCTCCAGTTCCATGTCGTCGAGCATCTGCGTCTTCAGCTGCCGTTTATCGACTGTCTTGGT
>RFVE01000082.1 GCA_009922585.1 Planctomycetia bacterium | reverse complement strand
ATCTGCTCAAAGCGGCTGGGCCCTTCGGCATGGATCATTACATGGGACGAGTGGCAAAGCTGCATGTTCTCCTCCGAGGCTGGAAGCTGCCTCCAAATGAAAGCAACTCAGCTCCGCAAGACAAAGGAACCTAAAAGTGGCTGTCACGAAAACCTGTCTGCTAATCACCGCGCTAGCACTGGCCCTGGCTGAAACCGCCACCGCCGTTCCCCCGGACTCTCAACCAACTGAAGACAGTGGCGAAGTGAATCGGCCTGAGGCTGCACTGGCCCGCTACGCCGGCACCTGGCGGGTGGTTTCGATTGAAGCCAACGGCGAAACCAACAGCGACGACAACCGGACGATCCTCGTCGAGAACCGGCCAGACGGCAGCTGGATGCTGACGGCCGATGGCCGTGAGATCGCCAGCGGTACAAACACACTCGATCCACTGGCAGTCCCGAGGGAGATTGACATTGAAATCACTGCCGGCGACGGGGCCGGCACGATTCTTCGGGGGATCTACGAAATTGACGGCAAATCCCGACGGCTCTGCTTTCGCGGAGGCAACGGCTGGCGACCCCGGGAATTCTCCGCCGCCGCCGGCTCCGACAGTGTCTTGGTGGTCTTCGAGCGACAATAGGCTGTTGGGCTACCGAAGGGATCCTCCAGCCTTGCCAATCAGAACTGACCGAGCCACGCCCCGCTTTTCTTCCTCACCACACTCGAAGCGAAAGCTTCCTCTCGTCCTTCCTTCGAACAGTTGAGTCAATTCCTCTCCACCCGCATGACAGCCGCAGCGGAAACCCACACCGTTCTGATCATCGAAAACCCCCAGGCAGGCAAGCCGGGCGGCTTGGAACTGGTCGATAAACTCGAAACGCAGCTGGCCGAACGGGGCTTTGCCGTCGAACGAGCCAGCAATCCCGAGCTCATTCGCCACCGGCTGGTCGAGACCAACTCAGACAGCAACGCACCGGTTCGCTGCCAACCGGCATGCATTGTCTGCGCCGGTGGTGACGGTACGATCAGCATGGTCGCCAACTGGACAGCCCCCGCCACCCCGCTTGCGGTGCTCCCGCTGGGTACCGAGAACCTGCTGGCCAAGCAACTCGGATTCGACCACGACATCGACCGGCTCTGTGACGCGATTGCCAGCGGCCGCACCAGGTCGCTCGATGCGGGCGAGGCCAATGGTCGGCTGTTCCTGGTCGTCGCCTCGGTCGGCTTCGACGCCGAGGTGGTCCGGCTGGTCGCCGCCCGCCGCACCGGCAACATCCGGCACAGCAGCTGGGTGCGGCCGATCCTGCACGCCTTGGGCAGCTATTGCTATCCCGAAATTCGGGTCAGCACCGACACCCATCCGCGGCCGATCCGCACCCGCTGGGCCTTCGTCTTCAACATGCCGCGGTATGCCCTGGGGCTGCAGTTTGTGGCCGAGGGCGACTGTGCTGACGGCAAACTCGACCTCTGCTGCTTCCGCGGCGGCCACTGGTGGAGCGGCCTGCGGTATCTCGCCGGGGTGCTGGCCGGATGGCATCGCAGCTGGCGGGACACCCACATCGAGCAGGCGACCCGGATCACGATCGAGGCCGACGAGCCGGTGCCCTATCAGCTCGACGGCGACCCCGGTGGTGAGTTGCCGCTTGAGATTCGCGTGCTGCCCGGCCGGCTGACGCTCGTGGCCGACCCCACGGCAGCTAGGCCGTGACGATCACCTCGACAGCTGCCGACCGGCGGGTGGTCTGCACGCCGACGTCGGTCTCGTGCCGATGCAGTTCAAGATCGACCTCTTCGTCGCCGACCCGCAGGTTACTGATCCGCACATGCCCAAGGTAGGGCGGTAACACTGGCCGGTCGAACCGCACCGTCGGCCGACCCGTTTCCCAATCGACGCTGATCGAAAGCCCCATGACCGCTTCGAGCAACGCAAACACCCCACCGCTGGCCCAGGCCTGTGGCATGCAGGCGACCGGGTAGAGCGTCGGCCCCTCATCCTCGCGGCGGGCAAAGCCGCAGAACAGTTCGGGCAACCGGTGCAACGGCATGAACAGCGACGCCTCAAACTGCCCCTGCAAGATTCGCAGCACCTCATCCTTGAAGCCATAGCGGGCCAGGCCGAGGGCGATCAGCGAGTTGTCGTGCGGCCAGACTGATCCGTTGTGGTAGCTCATGGGGTTGTAGCGAGCCTCCCGCTCATCAAGCGTGCGAATACCGAAGCCGTTAAACGACGCCGGCCCCAGCAGCGATCGGGCAAGGCTGGTCGCCTGCTCAGCCGAGGCGATGCCGGCAAACAGGCAGTGGCCAGCATTCGAGCTCCGCACCAGGCAGGGCTGCTTGTCGCCATCGAGGGCGAGGGCGAAGCCCTCCAATTCCGGCCGCCAGAAGCAGTCGGAGAACTGCCGTTGAAGCTGTTCTGCCCGGCTGCGAAACGCGTCGGCTTGCTGATGGTGGCCGACCGCCGCGGTGATGGTCGCGACTGCCCGGAGAGCGGCGAAGGCATAGGCCTGCACCTCGCAAAGCGCAATCGGCCCCTCCGCCAGCCGGCCGTCGGCATGGCTGACGGAATCCCACGAGTCTTTCCAGCCCTGATTCCGCAGGCCCGTATCGGCGGCCCGCTGATATTCGATGAAGCCGTCGCCATCCCGGTCGCCGCAGGCCTGCATCCAAGCAGCGGCCGCCTCCACCTGCGGCCAGAGCGACTCAACAAAGGCCAGATCGCCCGTCCGCCCCAGATAGTCACCAGCCAGCATGAGAAATAGCGGTGTCGCGTCGATTGAGCCGTAGTAGCGGCCAAACGGGATCTCGCCGACGGCCGCCATCTCTCCCAGCCGCGACTCGTGCAGGATCTTGCCCGGCTCCGCATCGGTGGCGGCATCAATGCCATTGGCCTGGCGGGCCGCCAAATAGCCAAGCACCCCGCGGGCCAGCTGCGGCTCGACCGTGAGCAGCTGCCGGGCAGCAACAATGCCGTCACGACCGAAGGGCGTGCTGAACCAAGGCACGCCGGCATAAGGATAGAGCCCGGTCGGGGTGGCCGTTGCCAACAGGTGGATATCGGAGAACGACCGGTGCAGCCACTGGTTGAACTGCGGGTTGCTGGTGTCGATCGCGGCTGCCGACCGCCGGGCCGTGCGAAAGCGGTCGACCGTCCGCCTCACCGCCGCGTCGAACCGGACTGCGGGAGGGCTGTCCCGCGGCGGTCGCCGGAAATCGATACAGCAACAGACCCGGGCCGCCTGTTGGGGCCCAACCTGCAAGTCAATCACCGCTGCTTCAGGGGTGAGCCGGGCGGCGCCGTCATCAAGTCGTACGACCGTCAGCCGTTCGCAGCCGTCGAGCCCGCGGTAGCCAAGCACGACTTCGTGCTCCCGCACCTGGCGGTGGACCTCACCGCGTCGGGCCCGCCGCATGCCCCGCTCTTCAAAGATGTCGTGGAAGTCGGCGTCGAACCGCAGGCAGATCGGCACGGTGATGCTCTGATTGGCATAATTGGTGACTACAACCTGTTGATGGAAGGCCGCCGGGCCAAGCACGCTGGTCCGGCGTAGGTGGATCGTGCCTTCCGGCACACCGGCCTGCTCACAGGCAGGGTTGGCCAAATCAGCAACCAGCATGCAGTTGTCCTCGCGAACCGTTGAACTGAGCAGCAGCGGCGGACGATTCCAGATGGACAGCTCAAACCGTGACAGCTGCCTCGCCCCCTCATGAAAGATGCCGAGGTCGCCTGCCTGCCGCCGGATGTCACCAGTCGCGGTGAAGACGCCAAACGTTTCCCCCGATTTCAGCACAAAGGGCAGCGGCCCCGGCCGTGAGGCCCGGGCGACGACGCCGTACTGCAGTGGCAGGCCTTCGTCAGGCATGGGCAAGGCTCCCAAGAGCTGGCTGTCAATCACGTGCTCCGTCGCGGGATGCGACGGCAGCGACCTCAGAAACACCTTGGCTTTTCTGGAGTTCGCCCGGGCGGCAAAAGTCCATCGAGGGTTGTTCCCACCGGCATCCAGCCCAGCGTGGCTGGCTGAGTGAGCCGTAGAGCCGCTCGTAGTCATCGGCCATTCGCGGGGCGGTGTAGCAGGTGTCAAATAGGGCCCTGACACCGGCCCGGTCGATGGTCACCAGTTGTTCGACGGCCGCCACGGCCGCCTCGTGTGAATCGACCACAAAGCCGGTCACACCATCGTGCATCACCTCGGGCACCGAGCCGTTTCGCCAGGCGATCACCGGCGTGCCGCAGGCCATCGCTTCGATCATCACCAGGCCAAAGGGCTCGGGCCAGTCGATTGGAAAGAGCAGTGCCCGGGCCCGGCCGATGAACTCCTGCTTGTCGATGTCGTCGATCTCACCAACAAACTCCACCAGCGGGTTGCCCGTGATCAGCGGCTGGATGGCCGACTCGAAATAGTCTCGATCAACCCGATCGACCTTGGCCGCTACCCGCAGTGGCAGGCCGGTCGCCGTGGCAATGGCGATGGCCCGGTCCAGTCGCTTCTCCGGCGCGATCCGACCGACAAAGACCAGGTAGTCGTCAGGGGCCGGCACAAGGGTATAGCGGTCAACTGGCAGCCCGTGGTGGATCGTCGCCTGCCAGTTGGCGGCGGCCAGGGGTCTGCGCTGATGGTCGGAAATCGAGACCAGCGGAATCTCGGCAAACACTCGGTAGAGTTCGGGCAGGTCGACAAGGTCGAGCCGGCCGTGCTGGGTGGTGAGGTGCGGCACGCCCAGCCGACTCGACAGCGGAAAGTGGAGGTGGCCGGTATGAAAGTGAATGATGTCGAACCGGTGGGCCTGCCGACCGACCGCCTCAAGCTGCAGCGTTTCCGGCACCGTCGGATCGACTGGCTGCTGGCCCAGCCGCAGCGCCCGCGGCACGCAGGCGTGCAACTCGGCTGACGTCTGGGAATCACCGCTGGCAAACAAGGTGACCTCATGGCCACGGCTGACGAGCTCTTCGGTGAGAAAATGGACGACACGCTCAGTGCCACCGTACTTCTGGGGCGGCACGCTCTCGTGGAGCGGCGCCACCTGGGCGATCCGCATGGTCGCAGACTCCTGCGCGGGAAATCGTCGTGACCTGGCTCGGCATCGTTCCCGGCGAAGCATCCAAGGTCCGCCGTTGGGCATCATCGCCACTCGTGCTGGCTCTCCCGGCTGCCGCTGCCTGCGTGCGATGCAGCCAAACGATAGGCGGCTTGCGGATCAACAGACAAATGGCCCAAATCAACCGCGAATACTGCAAGCGGACACCCGAGGGAATTCAGCCCGACCCTGTCCCGTCAACTGCCGCGCGACCAAGGCCGAGGGCTTGCCGCCGTTCGTCGTAGCGTTCAGTTCCCCCTTCAACGCGATAGCCCTCAGCTTCGAGCGCCAGCCGCAGGTCGGCCTCGGCGATAAGGGCGTCGTCCTGGCAAAAAAAGGGCTGACGAAAGTCATCCGGCAACAGGTCGAGGCGAGGCTTGAGGAACCGCCGATGAGCAATCTGGCTGTGCAGCCGCTGGCCCTTTGGCGTGTGATGCCCCTCTCGGTGCTGCCGGATGCGGTCGTCGACTGGCTGGCTCGTCTGGCCAACGTAAAGATAGCCAGCGGCGGTCTCATCGTGAGCTGCTGGCTCCAGTTCGATCAGATAGAGATGCCAGACCGTCAGGTCGCCGTTGACGGTGTAGCCGTCACAGCGGAGCCGCTGCCGCAGCATCTTTTCAGCAGCCCTGATCCGCTTCTGCTGGATCGGCCGAGTGAACGGCTGGTCGCGACCACCCGGCTGCCCGGCCGCTGGCATCGCCTCGTAGACAACGTTGACCACCCGTAGCCGCTTGGCCCGGGGCGACGTCTTGACCCAGCGGTCAAGCTCGAGGCCCGGCCGCTGTGGCAGCGACTTGACCAGCACCCGTGGCCGGTCGGGATGCCGTCGCGGTCCGGCTAAATCGTCAGTCTTGAGTACGCAGAGCCAGACTTTGCGGATTTCGCCGGCATGAGGCATTCGTCGGGGCATTGTCGGGCTTTCAGCAAGGACCGGTGCAGGTCCCTCACGTCGGCTGTGCGGTCGGCCGCAACAGGATGTCGTGCACCTGCACATGCTGCGGGCAGGAGAGCATGTACGCCACTGCCTCAGCAACATCAGCAGCCTCAAGCACCTTGAACCGCGAGTAGGTCTCGCGGGCCTGCTCCTCGGACTTCAGGTAGTGACTGGCAAAGCCGGTCTCGACGTAGCCGGGGCAGATCTCACCGATGCGAATCGGATCACCCGCTTCGCGGAGCTCCAGCCGCAGGCTCTCCGTCAGAGCTCGCACTGCATGCTTGGTCGCCCCGTAGAGGCCCGCCCCGGGGGGCACCCGCTGGCCGGCCATCGAACCGATGTGGATGATCTGGCCGGTCACGCCACGGGCCCGCATGTCGGCCAGGGCCTCCCGCGTGCAGATGCAGAGGCCGAGGATGTTGACCTCGAGCATCTCCCGCCATTCCTCCACCCGACCCTCGGCCAGCGGGGCGGCATGGCCGAGGCCGGCGTTGTTAATCAGCAGACTGCCAGCGTGCTGTCGGCATTCCAGTCGGCGGCAGCCAGGATTTCAGCGACCTTCTCTTTGCGACGGGCACAGCCGACTACCCGCATGCCGGCAGCAAGAAGCCGCTTGGCAATCGCTTCCCCGATGCCACTGCTAGCCCCGGTGACAACCGCCGTCCGTCCCACCCATTGCTGCATGCCGTGCAGTTCCGCCGCCTGCGTCATTCGCTGATCTTTCAAGTTTCACTCGCTGAAAAAACCCTGTCCGCAGAGTGTACGGCAGGCCGCCTGTTTCGAAACTCCTACACTATTGGGAATGGGACACAGGATTCACGTTCTGCTGTCGCAACGCGACGGGAATTTGGCTTCGCGACCTGTGAATCTATCTTTCTTCAGTCAATAAAGCAGACGAAAACCCCAGCACGATCTTTGTCACCGGGGCCACCGGCTACGTCGGCGGCAGGCTGGTCCCAGCGTTGCTGGAAGCGGGCTACCGGGTCCGCTGCCTCGTGCGTGAGCCGAGGAAGCTCGATGCCCGGCCCTGGCGGCAGCATGAGCGGTTGGAGGTGGTGGCCGGTAGCCTTGATGAACCCGAGTCTGTTGCCGAGGCTCTCTCCAGCTGCCGGGCGGCCTACTACCTCGTCCACTCAATGGTGGCCACCGGCGGCACCTATGCCGACCGCGACCGCGAATTGGCTGGCAACTTCGCTCAGGCCGCGCGGGCCGCAGGAGTCGGCCGCATCATTTATCTTGGCGGCCTCGGTGAGATGGGCCCCGACCTCAGCGAGCACCTGCGATCGCGGCGGCAGGTCGAGGAACAACTGGCCGCATCCGGCGTGCCGGTGACGACCTTTCGAGCGGCGATGATCATCGGATCGGGCTCGGCCTCATTCGAGATTCTGCGGTATCTGGTCGAACGGCTGCCGATCATGGTGACGCCCAAGTGGGTCACCACCGAATGCCAGCCAGTGGCAATCGCCGATGTGCTCCACTGGCTGGTCCGCTGCCTCGAAGTGCCGGAAACTGCGGGCAAGACCCTCGAAATCGGAGGGCCAGATGCGCTCCCCTATCGCGAACTGATGCGGGTGATGGCCGAAGAGTTAGGCCTGCCACGGCGGATCATCCTGCCGGTACCGGTGTTGACGCCGCGACTGAGTTCGCTCTGGATCAATCTCGTCACGCCGGTCTCGTATCGCATTGCCCGACCACTGGCCGAGGGCTTGAAGAACCGGGTGGTTGTCACCGATGACACCACCCAGCGGCTGATGCCGCACGAGGCGCTCGGGGCTCGCGAGGCGATTCATCGGGCACTCGCCAAGATCGAACGGCAGGCGGTTGAGACCCGCTGGAGTGTGGCCGGGCCGGTCCCGGGCGATCCCTCGTGGGCCGGTGGCACGGTGTTTACCGATGAACGGACCGTCGAAATCGAGGCTGATCCGGCCAGCGTCTACGCCGCCGTCTGCCGCATTGGCGGCGGCAACGGCTGGTATGCGGGTGACGTGCTCTGGCGGCTGCGTGGCTGGATGGACACGCTAATGGGCGGACCGGGGCTGCGGCGGGGGCGGCGGAATCCTGAAACGGTCGAGTTCGGTGAAACCCTCGACTTCTGGCGGGTTGTCGGCATTGACCGCGACCGGTCACTCTCGCTGCGGGCCGAGATGAAGCTGCCGGGTGAGGCCCAACTCGATTTCCAGATCGAACCACTGACGGAACCATCCGAGCGACCACTCTCCCGTCTGGTGATGACCGCCCGCTTCCGACCCCGGGGGTTGTTCGGGCTGCTCTATTGGTACGCCGTGGTGCCGCTGCACGAGCTGGTCTTCGGCGGCATGTTGCGGGGCATCCGCAAGACAGCTGAAGCGATGGACCGCAGCACGACAGCGACTGAGCATTCAGCCCCAGACCGTGACGAGACGCCCGGGTATGGCCGGGCCCGGCTCTGGCTGGGGATGAGTGGCGTTGGCAGCATCGTCGTGCTGGCAGCAGCTGGACTGATCTTCGATCTTCCGGCGCAGCTGCTCCCACCGGCCGACGCGCCACTGGCCGGTCAGCTTCGCGGCCTGGCAGAATTTGTGCTGCTGTATGCCGCCGTGCAGCTGCCTTTCGATTTTTTCGGGGGGTACCTGCTACCGAAATGGTATCGCCGGAAGCACCCGTCACTACAAGGCTTTCTAGCGGGGCTCGCCCGCGGCGTGGCCGTCCATGCAGGAATGCTGGTTGCGGTGGCAAGCGGACTGCTGCTTGCCGCGCAGGCGGCCGGCGGGCTCGGCATCGTGCTGGCGGCGGTGGGCCTGCTGCTGGTGCTGCTGCGTGGCCGGGTCGCGATAGCTGCGGCCTTGGCACCACTGGATCTGACCCCCAGTTCACCGGTGCTGGGCGACGAGCCAGCACTCCCCGTGCTGCCTACTTACATGGCCGAGTCGGCCGATGAGGGCTTTACGGGTGCGGTGGTCGGGGTCTTTCGGCCAAGGCTCCTGCTGCTGCCGATGCGATGGCGGGAGACCCTCGACCCTGAGGCGTTCACCGTGGCGGTGCGGCGGCGGCAGTTGGCGATTCAGACCGGCGGCTGGTGGCGGGGCCGACTCCTGGCGATCGGTTTCACGCTGGTGGGCGTTGGTATGGCGGCAGCAATTGTTGGTGACGCCCGGCTGGCAACGGCCGAAGGCATTGTCAGCTTCAGCCTCGTTTTCACCCTCTGGTCGTTTCTGGGGCTGCTGGTGCTGCCGACACCCAGCCGCCGGGGTGTGGCCGACGTTGATCGCCGGCTGCTCGCAGCAGGCTGTGACCGGAACGATTTGGAACGCACCATTCGGCTGCTGGACGATCTGCAAGATCGGGAACGGCAGCGGCCTCCAGTCATTGAGACGATCTTCCATCCGGTGCCAAGCGTCGAGGCCCGGCTGCGGGGACCGCATGCTCCGGGTATGCGTGGCTGCTGGGATGCCGCCCGGACTTCGGTTTATTTGAGTGCCACCGGCCTCGGCCTGCTCGGACGGGCGGTTCACTGCAACTGCGGCCGCCCGGCCCTTTGGGCATTCCTGCCGATCGATTGAGCCATCACGCTCCCGGAAAGCAGTCATTTTGATGGTGCGTCTTCGCTCCCAGCAGTAAAAAAACGCATGCTTCGACGCCCGAAGCGCAAGCAGAGGAAATCAGCCGAATAGTTGATCCACAAACCGTATTCCCTTGGCTCACGCCCCAGGGCTTCTCGGATGTCGGATCCGCTCAGTACACCAGTAAAAGCGAGCGCGGCGGATGGTTTGCCACGAAGACCACCACTTGTTTGCAGCAGGCCGAGACCGAAAGCAAGCGGACCGGCAGCACAGCTAGCGCGGCCACTTTATTCGCGGATCACTTCGGTGCGGGGCTGGCTGTAGTTGCTGCCGCTGGCTGCGGCGGCGATGCAGAGCAGATGCAGCACGAGTCCCGGGAAAATCAGTGCGGCGTAACCCATGCTGACGCAGCAGAACCAGACGATGCCACCGAGAATGTGCCCCTTGTAACACTGTCCGAGTCCGGGCAGGACAAAACTGAGCAGACCGGCAACCGGTCGACTCCAGAGTTTGATGGCCGGCTCACGTACCACCACCATGCCTCCGAGTGATTCGTGTGCATAGCGGTAACGCGTACCCGCATGCAGTTGAGCAGCACTGCTGGCCGCCAGTTCACTTTCAGGAAGGCCCTGCCGCTTCGCCGCCGCCCGCCTCAAGGCCTCATCCTGCTGAAGCACCGCACGTCGTTGCGTCGCTGATCGCCACTGCCCGACTGCCGCCACGAGCAAGCGGCCAATCAGGCTGCCCGTCATGGCCAACCCCATCAGGATTTCGGGCAGCAGCCCAGCCGTTGTCAGCACGAGTCCACCGACCAGTAGCAGCCAAGCCAGAAGCGACGGCTCAACCAACATGAAAATCATGCCCAGCAACGCGAGCAACCCGGCAAACCCTGCGAGGAGATAGCGTAGCGGTAGTGTTTCAATCGTGGCCGTCGGCGCGGCTGCGGCCCCCGAGGCAGCCAACTTTGCTGGCGGCGAGGGGCTGGCCGGCGGCACTGGCGGTGGCACCACCCGCCGTTCGGGCTTGGCTTTCCTTGGTGATACGGATGGACGGGGCGAGGCTGCCTGCTCGGCGGCTCGCATTTTCCGAGCCCGCTCCAACCGCCTGCGGCGGGTGCCGGCCAGCCTGCCGAGGGCGTCATCGGCCTGCTTGAGCAGCGTGGGCAGCCAGCGGCGATTGAAGAGGCCCGGCAACTCTGCGGCAGGCAACCAGTCCGGCAGGTCGCGGTGCCAGACAAGGTCTTCAGCCGTCAGCCAGCCTTTGCGAGCCAGCTTTTTCAGCCGCACAAGGCTGACCGGCCCCTGCCGCCCCGCTGGCCCATGCTCCTGGCCGCGCCGCGCGTAGAACCAGCCTTCCGTGCTTGGTGACCGTGGCTGATGCTGAGCCGGCCGGGCCATCAGTGTTGTTCCTCGAGCGATCGGCCAGGCATCTGCCCGGCGTACCAGAACATTACTGTAGCGGCTGATTTCCCAAGGTTGGTCCCGCGGGCTGGATCCTGCCCCACAAGGTGGCCACTCGCTGGTAAAATTCTCTGAACCACCAGTCAGCAGTGTTTCGGGAGCATCGCCCCATGCCCACCTATGTGTACGAAGTGATCGAGGCCGACGGCAACGGCGGCGAGCGGTTTGAGGTGATCCAGCCGATGAGTGCGGATCCGCTCGACAAGCATCCGCTGACTGGTGTACCGGTCCGCCGGGTGATCACCAGCTTTCACGTGGCTGGCGGCTGGTCCGACATCGGCATGCAGGGCAA
>RFVE01000081.1 GCA_009922585.1 Planctomycetia bacterium | reverse complement strand
AGAGATTGGTAAGCGGCCCTTGGGCTGAGGAAACGTACGGTGGCTCCAGGCACCGTATCTTGCCTTTGTGAATCAGTTTCTGCAGCGGTCCTTCACCGTATACTCCGAGGGGATTCCTGCATCCCTTCGCCACTGGGGACGCATGCGGTGGACCGAGCCTACGGTCTATCACTTGGCGACGTTATTCGGCATCGACCACACCCGCAGCCGCCAAGTGAACAATCGATATGTTCTCTATGATTCACACGAGTCGGGCATCATATCTAGCGGTCACCGCAGCGCACGTGCTGCAAAAACTAGAAGGTGAGCAATGCCTAGGTGTTTTTCGCTCGGCGGAGACACAAGAAGGCTACCAACGAATCGAGGTGAAACTGCCGATACGCCAAGGTGGGAAGGCCTTGTGGACTCGGCACCCTCACCTCGACGTAGCCGTGATGGATGTGACCCTGCCGAACAAAGCAGCCGTTGAACCCTTTGAGTTGCAACAGATCGCATCAGCAAAGCTGGCCGAAGACAACAAGCTTCACGTCGGTCAGGAGGTGTTCATTCCGTGCTATCCCGCGAAGCTGGAAGCAAACAAGGCGGGCTGGCCGATCCTCCGCAAAGGGTCGATTGCGACGTACCCGCTGACACCGTTGAATAGCGCGCGGACGATTTTTATCGATTACTCGCACTTTGGTGGAGACAGCGGTTCGGCGGTGGTGGCGATCATCGACGACGAGCCGGTGGTCGTTGCCCTCGTATTCGCCATGCAGCGGCAGAGTGACAGGATGGTGATGCCCTTCGAAGAGCGCACGGTTCACACACCGTTGGGACTAGCAATCGCGGTGCAAGCGCCGATTATTCGCAGCACGATTGAGATGCACCTGTCGAAGCCCGATCCCGACCAGAAGTGACACGGTCCAGCCTGGGGTATTCAGCTCATCAATAACGTTGGCCCAGGATGTGGAACGGTTGTCAAACGGGCCCAAGAAGCCATTTTCATCGTGGTGCCCTGCCCCTCCAGGAGTGATGCCATCTCCTACGTAAGTCGCTGGTCTCGCAGCACACCAGCGTCATAACGAGGTCGCTCACCATCCGTCGGCCCTCACTCCCAATGTCATGTCGTTTAAGGGGGGGCAGATCAGGCACATGCACCGTGTTGCGGCTGGAGGGACGGAGTCATCGGTGTGCAGTTTGTTGCCCGCTCACGGTGGTTGAATTGCCTTGAAGCAAAGTTGCCGGCTCTGAGGAGCCGTCGGACTTGGCCAGCTACTGAATGTGAGGAGGCGACTTCGGCCTGAGAGGTAGCGGAGCGCTGGGCTTCGGCCAGTTTCGTCAAACTCAACACTTGCAGAAGTGTCATCGACCAACCTATTCTCGACAGCGTGTTTATGGGAGCCGCCTGATTTCCTCCAGTACGGACCGCTCACGCCCGATGAAACCACTTCGTTACTTTTTGCTTTTCTTTTTTGTCCTCGGCTGCTCCTCTGCACAGTCTGCACAAGAAGAGCAACGGCCCAATATTATCTTCATTTTGACCGACGATCAGGGCTATGGAGATCTCGGCCGGCACGGGCATCCGCTCTTGAAAACACCCCACATCGACCGGCTTCATGATGAAAGCGTACGGCTCGACAACTTTTACGTCAGTCCATCCTGTTCACCCACCCGGGCAGCTTTGCTCACCGGCATGCATGAGTTTCGCAGCGGCGTAACCCATACCCGCGCGCCTCGAGAACACCTCTGGAAGGAGGCGACCCTGCTTCCAGAGCTTCTTAAAACCGCGGGATATAAAACGGGAATGATCGGAAAATGGCACCTCGGCTGGGATGGCGACTACCATCCCCGCCAGCGTGGTTTTGACTGGACTGTGCAAGGGGCTGCACACTTTGATCCGACTCTTGTCATTTTCGACGGTGATAAGAAGCCGGAGCGGTTGCTGACCAAGGGCTTTCGCGAAGACCGCTACTTCGATCAGGCGATATCCTTCATCAAAGCCGCCGGTGACCAGCCGTACTTCCTTTACCTGGCGACGTATTCCCCTCATGCTCCGCTGAAAGCACCCGAAGAATATGTCTCGCCGTATCGCGGCAAAGTAACCGACGACGAGGCAGCGTACCTTGGCATGATTGCGAATATCGATGCCAACGTTGGCCGCTTGCTCACTTTTCTCGATGAGAACGAACTTGGACAGAATACGATCGTTATCTTCGTCAACGATAACGGGGTGACCGCAGGCCTTGACGTCTACAATGCCGGCATGCGAGGCAGTAAGTGCAGCATCTGGGAGGGCGGCAGCCGGGCAATGTCTTTCTGGCGCTGGCCGGGCAGATGGAAGCCAAAGCGGGTCGATGCGCTCACCGCACATCTCGATGTCCTGCCAACGCTATGCGAGATCAGCGGCGTGAAGATTTCAGCCGACCTTGAGCAGCAACTGGAGGGCTTTAGCATGGTGCCGCTTCTGGAAGCAGAGGGGGCCATCAAGTGGCATGAAAACCGTTACCTCTTCCAGCACGTTGCCCGCTGGCCCAGTGGCCTGGCGGCCCAACATAAGTATGCAATGGCGGGAGTTCGCCAGGGTGATTATCTGCTCATGAGAAGCCGCCCCTGCGATGACCCCGCCTGCACCGCCGCGGTGCTTGGCATGCAGTGTCAGACGCTTCGAGGTGTTGAGCGGGGTAATACCTCGGCCAACTACACGAGGCACAACGCGCAGTTTCACTGGGCGGTGACGCCACCTGAACAATGGGTGCTTATTGACACCAGTGCAGACCCCGGTTGCTGCACAGACCTGGGGTCGCTCAAGCCGGAGCGGGTCAAGGCGATGGCGGCTGCCTACGATCACTGGTGGGATGAGGTCTACCCGGTGATGGTCGCCCGCGGAGGTGAGTCGCCACTGCGTGAGATCACAGATCAGGGGCATGACGCATCGGCTCAACCTCGTCCTCGTAGCCGCTAGGGCTCTGGCGGGCCCCCCCGATGCTGACCGAGTCGCCGACAGAGGCCGCACATGATTTCTAGGCCGGTACGCTTACCCGTAGCCCGGAAGGGCATGGTTCACCATGGCGTGTGTGGCTTTCGCCTCGGCCCCAGCCGCACACGCGTCCTGTGAAAAGGTGGCTGGTCCTGAACCAACATTTTCTAGGGCATAAGAAATCTGCCTGCTCACTGGCGCGGCGGAGGTGCGGCCAGCGAGGAGAACGTGTCGGAAGCAACGTATAGAGTCCTCTTATCTGGTCTCTCCTCTCCGCAACCTCCGGAACCAAGGCTGGAGCAAGATGGTCAATACAACCAACGTCGCACCGAGATAGAAAGCGAGGCTGAGTTCCTTGTACTCCTGAAAAAAAATAGTGGCCAGAAGAATCGCGTAGATCGGTTCCAGATTCAGCAATAGCTGCGTGGTGAAGGCACTCACGTAGCGGAGTGCCTTAAGCCAGAGGATAAATGGCAGGAGCGTGCAGCCTGCAGCTAGCACGAGAAGTAACACGGCATCGCGGCCATCAGGAATGGGTATTCCTCGGAAAACGGTTGGGATTGACAGCAGTGCTGCTCCCGCCGCCATTTCCACTGCGGTTACCGCATAGGCGTCGCCCGATGAGGCATACCGCTTGTTGAGAATCGCGAACACTGCACTGAGTAGTGCCGCGAGAACTCCTGCCGCAATGCCGGTACGCATTCCGATTGGCACACCTCCAGTAATGAGGATGATGCCAGGCAAAACAAGAATCCCAGAAAGTAAGTCAAATCGGTTCGGTGATTTTCGAAAGGCAATGGGCTCAATGATTGCTGCGAAGAGCGAGCCCAGCCCAAGGCAGGCTACCGCGAGAGAAGCATTGGCAAGCTTGATCGAACCGTAAAATGCAAGCCAGTGGGTAGCAACCACACAACCGATGCCGGCATATATGCCCATCGTGCGTGCAGGTATTTCACGCAGACCAGTCCAAGTGCGAGGAATGATCGCGAGCATCAAGGTGACGAGGATCATTCGCCACACCACAAGAGCGTCGGCCGGAAGGGAAATGAGCCTCCCAAGAATCGCAGTAAAGCCCCACAGCAAAACACAGCCGTGTAGTTGGAGAAGACTGCGGCGTTCCTTTGTTGACTCGGGCATCACAAGAAGAGGCTATCTGTTGAGGGCCTTGGTGGTGATCGTGCGACCGAAAGCGATGAACACGCAACGATGAGAGAGTTCCCGCGTACTCATTCCTTTACGTGGTTCAGCCACGTCCGGAAACGCTCGGCGGTTTAGACCTGCTGCGACTTGGTTCGAAGTCATATCTTCATCGAAGCAGTGTCTGCGAATGATGGCATGGTGGCGGCGATCAAAAAACAGACTGACTGGTCCCCGAAACGTCGTTCACGACGTGCGCAGGCTGAACAATTCGAAATCAATCGGCTTTCCGCAGCCTGACTGAATCGAACATGATGCGGTTTGGGGCGTTGGCACATGTCTTACGGGTGAGTTCGTCACGGCCTTTCAGACAGACATTTTCATGCTGGATCGTCTGCGCTTTGCTATTCGCCCCAACCCACATCGTTCCTTCCTGGAATTCGACCGCCAGTTCAATCTAGTCATTGAGCCGAACAGCAGGTGCATCACCAGAAAAAAGGGGGCCATCAATGGAGCTTCATGGAATAGCCATTGGCGGTGAAAATTAGTGTGTTGATGTGATGGCCAATGTCGACCTTGCGCCAGCCTGGACCAAAGCCGGTACCCTCTGACCTGTCGCCAGTATCAGTACCAGTCTTTAAGTTAGTCGCTGCTCTCTTTGACGCCGCCCCCCCCTAGCCCTTGTGGGAATCACCGTGCTGTCTGATCGAGCCATTCGGAGAAACCGAAAGGTAGATCAGCCGATCAGTCCGTTGATCAGTGTCCCGCCGAACTGGCTCAGTTGCTTGAACCGGCCGGCATGATAGTAGGTCAGCCTGCTGTCATCGAGGCCAAGCAGATGCAGCAGCGTTACGTGGAGGTCACGAATGTGGTGGACCTCTTCGACCGCCTCCGCACCAAGTTCGTCGGTTGCCCCGATGGTCTCGCCGGCCCGGCACCCCCCGCCAGCGAGCCAAATGGTCATTGCCTTGGGGTTGTGGTCCCGACCATAGGCTGTGCCCTGACGGACCCCATTGTCCGGTGTGCGGCCAAATTCTCCGCACCACACGACGAGCGTCGATAGATCAAGTGCTGCCGGCACCTCAGTCTGCATCCGGAAGGCCAACTCGTAGGCCTCCATTCGGGCCCTCAGCGACTCCTCTTGGGGGTGATTTTTTGCATGCCGTTGATTGAGGGATGCCAGCAGGTCGAGGTTTCTGCGTTGGTGTTCACTGGTAACACCTGTCGGTGGTGTCAGATCAAGAATTGGTGGACCGGTTGGTCGTAGCGGTGTTCCCTGATACCGAGCCGGCAGAAATCCATTCGACCAGTTCGCAGCACCCCCTTGGGGGTAACTCAGTTCCGGCAGCACGATGAATCCTGGCAGGTTCTGGTTGATGCGGCCAAGGCCGTAGTTGATCCAACTGCCCAAGGCTGGGTCACCACCAAACCGATTGCCACAGTTGAACTGGTACAAAGCGGTGGGATGGTTCACGCTATCGACCTGACAGCCCCGATAGAAACAGAGTTCGTCGGCAACCGTGGCGAGCGATTCCCAGTTTTCTGCCATGTCGGCACCACTTTGGCCGACACGGCGGAAGCGAAACGGGCTTTTGACGTAGTAGCGGCTGCCACTCTCCATTGCCGATTTCTCTGCCCCTTTCCGAGTGAACCTCTCGAGGTGCCGGCGGTCGAGGGTGGGCTTGGGGTCGAAGGTGTCGATGTGCGAAGGCCCGCCCTCCATCATGAGAAAGATCACCTGCTTGGCCCGAGCAGGGTGATGCGGGCCGGTGGAGACGCCCATTTCCGCCGAAGCCTCTTCGGCCAGCAACGCAGTCAAGGCAACACTTCCCAGACTACTACCAAGGCCGTAGATGAAGTCGCGACGGGTCGGCGCATGCGAGGTCTGGGTGCCGGCACAGGGAAAAGCGGGTAGCTTTGAGCGGATTGGCATCTGGTCAGGTGGCCTCAGTCAGTGATGTGCTCGATTGGCTAGTCGACGGTGATGAACTCGTTGCTGTTGAAAAGCACGAGGCAGATGCTCGCAAGCCCTCGGGTACGGGCGTCACAGTCGGCAGGTTGGAGGTCGGGCACGAAGTCGGCATGGGCCGGCAGGTGTTCGAAAAAACTGACCATCTCGCCGGTCATCTCCTCGATTACCGTGCGTTGAATCTTGAGTGGTAGGTGCTGTCGCGGATAGTTGACCGAGGCTTCAAGCTTTGTGAGATCCCGCCAGTGTGCCAGGCAGGCAGCACGTTCCGGCGGGGTTGGCGTCCGGCTCAAAATCCGCTCAAAGCATTGATCCACGGCCTGCTCGTCCTTCGCATCGGCCGCGAGCAGATCGGCCGCGAGTGCCAGTGAGCGAGCAAGCGTGTTTTTGCCATTCAACAGGCTGAACACCTGAGGGGTGACGGTACTGGTATCGCGGCGTTCACAGGAAAAGTCAGGTCCCGGTTTATTGAAAACCTCGAGCATGGGGTCGGACAGCCCTCGCAGCTTGAGCGCATAAAGCGACCGACGGTGCCGCTGTTGCGGCAGCGGATTCGGTGTCCAGGCTGCGGCCACTGAGCCCATTACTGTTCGCGGTTGGAAGGCAACTTCAGGGTTTATTTCAGGCCGGTTGGGGATGCCTCCAACAGTTCGATTGAGTTCACCACTGGCAACCAACATGGCGTCTCGGAGTTCCTCTGCTGAGAGTCTGCGGGAGCGGAAGGCTGCGAGGTGAATGCCGCTGGGATCAAGCTCTGCTAGCTGACGTGGCTCAGGGTGGTGGCTGCTACGGCGGTATGCGGCACTGGTGAGAATCCGCAAGCCAGTCAAGCAGCTCAGGATGTGTGGGCCGTTTGCCAGTTGTTCCAAAGTTGTTGGGATTCCCCGCCAATGGTTCACCGAAATGCCAGAGCCAGATCCGATTCACGATTACCCTGGCGGTGAGTGGATTGTCGGGATGGCTCAGCCAGTCGGCAAAAGCTCGCCGTCGGCCGTCGGCCGTTGAGGGTATTTCGGTGCTGCCAATGCGGGCGGCTGATAGCACGCCAGGGCTGACTGCCTGGGTTGGCGCGAACGGATCTCCACCTGCGAGTATGCAGGTTTTTTCAATCGTTCCTGCCAGTTTGGCTGGGAGACGTAGCGGTCTGGATACCTGCTTGAGATGTGGAGTTGGACCGCTGTAGACCGCCAGGGCAAATGGCTCATAGCGGTCGAGTGACCAGCGCAGCCGTTCGATTCCCTTGCGAGCAGTCCGTGCCAGCTTCATCTCAGTTGTGGTAAGGCCGATATGCCGGGGTGGGAAATGGTCTTCGGGAATCTTTTGGTCCAGCATTTGGCGACGGGCGGCGGAGAACACTTCGCCCGCGGCTGCCTTTTTGCGAGCTTTTTTGACAGCATCTTCCCAGGTAGGCCTGTCGCCCTCATGGTCGGAAAACCAGCCGGTGGCGGCGTTCAGTTGAAGCCTGTCGATACGAGACAGCTCTGCCTCGTAGTCGGTGAGTCTGACGGTGAGATACTGACGTTCGGAGAACCCATCAGTGTTTTCTCGAGCCAGGAATGGAGCTGCCCGTTCAGCCAGTTGTGTTGTGGCAAAAACAGCCTGGATGGCGTAATAGTCGCGGGTTGGTACGGGGTCGAATTTGTGGTCGTGGCACCGGGCGCAGCGGAGCGAATGGGCCAGAAAGGTCTCGCCGACGCTATTGGTGATGTCGTCAAGAAAGCGTTGCCGGGCAATCTTTGGAACTTCCATCCCAGTCAGTTCCCAGGGGCCCATCCGTAAAAAGCCGGTCGCGATGATGCTTTCCGGGTCGTCTGGATTGAGTTCGTCCCCTGCGATCTGCTCCCGCACAAACACGTCAAATGGCTTGTCATCATTGAAAGCCCTCACGACATAGTCGCGATATCGCCAGGCGTTGCCCCGTTCATAGTCGTTGGCAAAACCCGCAGAGTCGGCGTAGCGGACCACGTCGAGCCAGTGCTGGGCCATCCGCTCTCCGTAGTGTGGGCTCGCCAGAAGCCGCTCGATGACCGCTGTAGCGGCGGCCGCATCGTTCCGCGGGTCGAGTGTAAATGCTTGAACCTCAGCGGGTGTCGGTGGCAGCCCGATCAGGTCGAAGCTGAGGCGTCGCAGGAACGTGCGGCGGTCTGCTAGTGGCGCGACGGATAGCCCAGTCGGACGCCGAGCGTCAAGGAATGCATCGACTGGCGTACTGCTGGGGGAAGCCGCCGGGACAACAGGCTTTGTAACAGACTGGTAGGCCCAAAGGCCTGCCGGATCGTACGACCGCTCGTCCCATTCAGGTGAAAGGCCGCCGGAGGTGGCGACCTGGACACCATCCTCTGCCGACCAGGCGGCGGCAAACCTTCGTTGAATCAAAGCTATTCGCTCTTTGTCAGGCCACGGGGCACCCCCGGCTACCCAGTCTTTCAGCCAGCGAATTTCTTCTTCCGAGAGTCGATCAGCTTCTTTGGGTGGCATCGCGGAAAAATCATCATCGTCCCGGCGGACTGCACGGATCAGTGGGCTGGCGTCTGGAGCACCCGGGATGACGGCAGGATGACCACTGTCAGCGGCCCGGCTGATGCCGGCCGGATCAGTCAGTGCCAGGCTGCCTTCGATCCTTTCTGCCGTCTTCCCGTGGCAGGCACCACAACGCGCAGCCAGCAGTGGCCTGACGCGCCGAACAAAAAGTTGTTCGATTGGGCTGGCAGCCGCCGTATCAATCAATGGCTGATCTCGATCAGTTGCCTGCAACGGAATCATCACCAACAAACAGAACACCAGGCAGCAAGTCATTCGTGTTTGCTGTCGGTCCATCATCTGCAATCCGCCTGTCTCTCTGCTTGCCTCAATGGATGACGAACCCACTCCCCGGCATGTTGATCGCCAATAAGAATCAATATGTCATTCAGTTGCTGCGATTACACGAAACGGGCTGATCGGTCCTCTACAAATGCGGGCAGGCGGGAAGATGTCTTACCAACTGCCGAGAGCCTCCCTGAGTTTACGGAGGTGCTTCGGAACAGCGAGATACGGATCCTCGGCTGCTTCGTACTCGAGGGCAAGGAATCCCTCGTAGCCGGCATTACGAAGCAATGCAATGACGCGGTGGGGATCGGCAGGTTCTGCCGCGGCCCCCTTCCGTCGACGGATTTCTACCTTGTACTGAACATTCACGGCGTAGGGAGCGCAGCGGGCCAGGTCGTTGTAGATTTCGTCAGAGTGAAAGTTGCCGGTGTCGAGGCTTATGCCAAACCATTCGCTCTTCACGGCTTGGACGATATCCAGCAGCTGGTCGGCGGTGGTGACAAGGCCGCCATGGTTTTCGAGCCCAATCATGACGCCCCGAGTGCCGGCGTAGGCAGCGCAGACTTCCAGCGACTCGATGCAGAGCCGCTGAGCTTCATGTGGGGTGAGTTCTCGTGGAACCGGACCGGCAAACACGCGAATGTGGGGGATGCCAAGTAGGGCCGCCCGGTCGATCCAACGTTTCACATCAGCAATTTCACGGTCGCGGTCTGCTGCCTTGGCAAGAGCGAAGTTGTTGCCAACCGCCGTGCCACTAAGACTGATTCCTCTAAGAAATGCCTGACGACGAAGTGCCGGTAATCCCTGATCGAGTATGGCAGGGTTGAAAAAATAGCTGGTCAGTTCGGCGGCATCGAATCCAAGGTCGGCGGCGAGGGTGATAAAGCTCGACATTGTAAGGGCACGGTCAGGAGCGGCCGGGAGTTGAGCCTTGCCTCGCATCCAGCCAAAAAACTTTCGAAAACTGTATGCCGCGAGCGAGAGTTGCAGCCGGGGTGAGCCGGGACGGTTGAATGGCTCAATCGCGGCCAAGTTGGGAGCTGCAGCGGCTGTGGTCGCACCAACAACACTGCCAGCGATTAGCCGAATCGATTGTCTTCGGTTGGAATACGGCGGAACGGACATGGGTCCATGAGCTCCTAAACAGGGGTGAAAAGTGCTAGCAACCCGATAGCCTCGCTGGCCTGTCTGGTTCTAAAAATGAAACACGAAAACGAATGACGACAGGCCGCAAAACGTTATGCTGCGCGGAATCTCGCCGGGATTGAATTTGGGTGGGGGGAAACACCCCAAAGCTCCGGAAACAACCTCTGAAACCCCCGAAGCACCAAAAATTCGTTGAAAATCGGCGTAAGCTTTGAGCAGGAATCATATTATAGAGGGGAGTATTCATTCCTGCCGCCGCCATGTTGATCACTTCAGCCGAGGAAGCTGACGGAGGTTAGGGAGGTACGGGAGCGTGTCATGCACAGCCGCCGTCGTTTCGTCCTTCGCTCGCTGGGGGGCTCGCTCGCACTGCCCCAGCTGATTTCCATGGCAGCTGAGCCGCAGCCGCCGGTGCTGGCGACCCGCGGAGGGGGTGTTGGAGCTGCCCGGTTTGTTGCAATCGGCAATCTCCTTGGGTTCCAGCGGAACCAATTCTTTCCGGAGAAGAAGGGGGAAAACTTCGAGGAGACGACGCTCCTCAAGCCGCTATCAGTGAATCGCGAGCGGCTCACCGTGCTACGGGGGCTCGACCATGGCCTGAAGGGTGGGCATTTTGCGGTTCACACGTTCTTGTCAGGGGTACTGCATCACGAGTCGAAGCACCGGCCCGATGGTAACGTGACGATCGACCAGTTCATTGCCGATGAGATCGGCCGGCAAACACGATTTTCATCGCTGACCGTCGGCTCGGAAGGCGGAATCCATGGCGGCTGCCAGATAGCCTGGACCAAAGCGGGAGTGCGGGTGCCACCGATCACCGGCCCGGCCGAGCTCTTTGAGAAACTCTTCGTGACTGAGTCGGCACAAGAACGGCAGGCAGCGGCCCGGGCAAACACGGTGCAGGGATCGATTCTCGACACGGTTCGGGAAGAGGTGTCAGGATTGGCCCGGTCGATTAATGGTGCCGATCGCCGCCGGCTCGACGACTACCTCTCGGCCGTTCGTGACGTCGAGAAGCGGGTTCAGGCTCGTCGTCGCTGGCAGGACCAGCCTAAGCCTGTGCCTGCGCTCGAGCGGCCGGCCGACCGCAACTTCGTCGATGACCTGCCACTGCTCTATGAACTGATCGCGCTTGCCCTCCAGACTGACTCGACGCGGGTGGCGACTCTGGAAATTGGTGGCAGCTTTCTGCCGCAGCATCTCGGAATCGATAAGTCGTACCACAGCCTGTCGCATCATGGGAATGACGAGGAGACGATCGGTCATCTGATTACGTTGGAGACCTACCAGCTCGAACAGTTCAATAGGTTTGTCAGTCGCCTCG
>RFVE01000009.1 GCA_009922585.1 Planctomycetia bacterium | reverse complement strand
CCGGTGAGTTCAGGTTGCTGCTCGCTTTCGGCAAACGGCTGAAAGCCACCGAGCGAGACCGCATCGGGCTGCCAGCCATAAAGTCGCACCAAGACCCGGCCACTCTGTTCAGCCGTGCGGGCCAGCGCTTCGTCGGCAGCCATGTTCCAAGGCCCCGCCGCCGGCGGATCTCGCCAGACCGTCAGCCCGCAACAAGCGGGAGCCGACGTGCCGACTGTGGCTCCCTCCAACGGTTGGCGCGTCAATGCGACTCACCTCCAACCAAGGCGTCGTAGGCCGCCTGATCGAGAAGCGTCTCAAGCTGCCCGACATCGGCAGGCTGAATCCGGATTACCCAACCGCTGCCGTAGGGATCTTCGCCCAAGGTCTCAAGCCTTCCAGGCAGTTCAGTGTTAACGGCCACCACCTCCCCGGAGACAGGTGCGTAGAGATCGCTGACCGCCTTGACGCTCTCGATCTCACCGAACGATTCACCTGCCTTGACCATCGCTCCGACTTCAGGCAGTTGCATGAAGACCAAATCGGTTAGCGCCTCGACGGCATAGGCCGATATCCCGACGGTAACCGTCCCGTCATCCTCGCGACGAGCCCACTCGTGTGATTTGGCATAACGACGTGATTGTTCCACTGAACACCTCCTTGGGTCCTTTGAGAAATTCGATCGACCAAAACGACCGGGCCGCCTCGTGAGCACCGGCAAACAGTGTGCTGTCAGCTTGCTTCCCGGGAACGGCGATAGAAGGGCAGGGGCACTACCCTAGCGGGCAGCCGACTGCCCCGGACAGCGGCTTCAAGCTCAGTCCCGACCGCTGCCGCCGCGGGCTCGACCATCGCCATCGCGATACCGCAGCCGAGGGTCGGTGAAAAGCTGCCGCTTGTCACCTCGCCACAGACCCGATCTGTCCCTGATGGGAGGATCATGTCGCCCAGTCGGGCGGCTCGCTTCTCTTGAAACTGCAGGCCTACCCGCTGGCGTCCACCAGCGACCCGGCGGGCCGACAGTTCAGCCACTCCTGGGAAGGTTCGGCCATCCAATTCAATCGCCCGGCCCAAGCCGATGGCAAAGGGGTCGGTCAGCTCGGTCAACTCGTGTCCATACAGCGGCATACCAGCTTCCAGCCGCAGCGTGTCGCGGCTGCCGAGACCGCAGGGTCGCACGCCACGGTCACCGCCGGCAGCAAGCAGCCGCTCCCACAGGGAAACCGCAACCGCTGAATCAACGACCAGTTCAACACCATCTTCACCCGTGTAGCCGGTGCGGCTGACGATTGCGGGCGTCTCTCCGATCGTCGTTTCAGCCGCCCCATAGACCGGCAGTGCCGCGAGCATCGAAGTTGTGTCGGCGGCGCAGACCTGTCGCAGCAGGCCCTCTGCGGCGAAGACCAGCGGTCCCTGCACGGCAATCATGGCAGTAGCGGCGGTGCGGTCAGTCAGCTGCACCCCGCTGGCCGGCAGCTGACTTTCCAGCCAACGGATAACCCGAGGACAATTACTGGCATTGACCACAAGCAGCAACCGAGGAGTGCCATTGTCGGCGTCAGCCAACCTCGTAACGAGCGCATCATCAAGAATCACGGGCGCGGTGGTCGCCTTGACAGCCGTGCGATCGACACCCGTCACCAGCGTGTAGCGGGCCCGACCAACCGCAAGATCGGCGACTCGCCGAGTGAGCAGCCCCTCCAGCCAGCTGAGTGCCTGCGGCCCCTCCACGAACACCCTGCCCATGTGGGACACGTCAAATAGCCCAGCCACCTGCCGGGTAGCCAGATGCTCAGCAACGATCGACTCGTACTGCACCGGCATCGACCAGCCCGCAAAGTCAACAAGTCGGCCGCCGTGCGTCTGATGCCAGGAGAAGAGTGGTGTCTTGAGCAAAACGATCGATATCCTCCGGTGATGAGCGAGTGGGCCCGGCAGTCTACGGGATTCGGAAATGCTTCCTCAACCGAGGCCTGAGCGTTGACACGAAGCTTGCTCGAGCCCGCAGCTATCGCCATTCGGTCTTAGAGATTACCGGGTGAAGATTACCGCCCCTTACGGCGGCCCGTTTTTTTCTTCCCAGCCTTTTTCTTGTCGACTTTCTTTTTTGATGGCCGAACTGATGCCTGACCACTCTGCGGCTCGCCGCCGAATACTTTGAGCCGCATCGGCTCATCAGACGACCCCGTCCGCTTGTCCCGACGTTCGCGGCCGCGGGGCGTGCGGGCGGGCGGACGATGGCCTCGGGCATGGACCTTCCTGCCACGGCCAAAAGTACGCGATCCCAGCGAGAACTCGAGCAGCCGTTTCTCAAGGTCGACCGCATCGACCCGCACCTGCACGCGGTCGCCAAGCCGAAAGGCATTGCCTGGTCGGTGCCCCGTCAGCGTGTGGGCCCGACGGTCATAGCGATAGCGATCGTCCGGTAGCCGCTCGACAGCGACGAGGCCCTCGGCCGGAAGCTCAATTCCCTGGACGAACAGGCCAAACCGCTCGACACCCGTCACCACTCCCTCTAGCTCCGAGCCGATGCGTCCCGCCAAAAAGTGCAGCAGCTTCAACTTGACCAACTCTCGCTCAGCCGCTTCGGCCCGGCGTTCCAGCTGCGAACACTGCTCACCCAACCGGTCGAGGCCCTCCCTCGCTGGCCGCTTGCCGACGGCCAGCCGGTCGATCGCCCGGTGGATGGTGAGATCGGGGTACCGCCTGATCGGTGAGGTGAAGTGGCAGTAGCAGTCACTGGCCAGGGCGTAGTGCCCGTCCTCCTGCGGCCCGTAGGCAGCCCGGGTCAGGCTTCGTAACACAGCATAGTGAACGGCATGTTCCTCCGGACGCCCCCGGGCCAGATCGAGCAGCCGCTGCAGTTCAAACCGGCTTTCGAGTGAGTCGACCTCGAATCCCAGTTCTGAAACAAACTCGGTCAGCTGCCGCAGCTTCCGCAGATCAGGGGCGGGGTGGATGCGACGAAGGAAGCCGGCTTCGGCCCCGGCCAGCAGTCCCGCCACCGCCTCGTTGGCCGCCAGCATGAACTCTTCAATGATCTGATGGCTCTCGGTGTGGGCCACCACATGGGCACCGCTGACTTGGCCCGATCGATCGAGATCGATCTTCACCTCGGGCATGTTCAGCTCAAGGGCCCCGCGCTCAATCCGGCGGCCGCGCAGTAGCCGGGCCAGGTCCCGCATCCGCCCCAGCAGGCTCCGAACCCCCACGGTCATCTTCACAGCGGTGGTGGCGGGGTCGGCTAGAAACTGATCAACCTCTTCATAGGTGAACCGCTGCTTGCTTTCGATGGCCGTCCGCTCCACCTGGGAATGAATCGGAATGCCCTCGGCCGAAAACTCGATCCAACAGGTGCGGGCCAGCCGCAACCGGCCGGGCTGCAGGCTGGCTAGATTGTTCGAGACGATCTCCGGCAGCATCGGGATGACCCGGTCAGGCAGATAGACGCTGGTGCCGCGGGCGAGGGCTTCCTGGTCGAGAGCTGATCCTTCCGGGACGAAATGGGCCACGTCGGCAATGTGCACCCCGAGCAGCCAATGCCCCCGGTCGATGCGGGCCAGCGAAATGGCATCGTCGAAGTCACGGGCATCGACGGGGTCGATCGTGACGATCGTCTCGGCAGATAGGTCACGACGGCCAGCTGGCACCGTGTCGCTGAATGCCTCCGCCTGGCGCCTGGCATCCTCCAGCACGGCCTCGGGAAAGTCACCCGGCAGGCCAAATTCGGCAATCACCATCCGGGTATCGACCCCGGCGGCACCGGCGGCGCCGAGCACTTCGACGATCACGCCTTCACCGTCCCGCAGGACGGTCGGAAACCTGATCAGTTCGACGACCACCTTGTCGCCATCCCGGGCCGACTTGGCCCCCGGGTCGCCCACCCAGACTGCCCGAGGAAACTGCGTGCCGTCAATCTGCACCCAGCCCTGTCCTGCCGACTCAAACGCGGTGCCCACAAACCGGACGGTCTGCCGCTGGAGCACCTCGATGACCTCGCCGGTGAGGCCTGGCCGGCCGACATCATGCGACTTGGTCAGCTGCACCCGAACAGTGTCGCCGTCCGCAGCATCGGCAGTCGCAACCGCCGGAACACGAATATCTGCCTCGCGGTCACCAGGCCGAGCATCGGCCGGGCGAACAAAGCCGAATCCCCGTCGGCTGCGGCGAAAGCGGCCAATCACCTCGGGCAGATCCGAGCTGCGGAGGGTTCCCGATCGGCGAGGTGAGCGGGGTGTCACGACTCTCAGGACTCACGGCCACGGAAAAACTTGCGGCCCAGGTTGGCATGGTACTGCGTCCAGCCATCGTCGATTGACGCCTCGGCTTGGAACAGCTGTAGCGTACCCGCCATCCGGGCATCGAGCGCGTCAAGGTAGTGCAGAGCGAGTGCTTCGAGGGTCATTGGCAGCTTCGGTGCGCCGAAGGCATATTCGCCGTGGTGACTGGCCACCATGTGCTTGATACGGTTGGCAAGCTCGCCGTCAAAGGGATCCCCCGACCGTAGCTCAACGGCGTGAATCTTTTCCTCGACAATTTCCAGCCCCAACAACACATGCCCCAGCAACTGGCCTGCGTCGGTGTAGGAGAAGCCTTTTTCGTTTTCGAGTTCAACTGTCTTGCCAATGTCGTGCATGACCACGCCAATGATGAGCAGGTCGCGATCGAGGTCGGGGTAGAGCGGCGCGATCCGATCGGCCAGCCGTAGCAGCATCACGACATGCTCAAGCAGGCCACCGGCATAGGCATGGTGTTGTTTCACACCGGCGGGACAGCGAGCCAGGGCAGCCATCAGTTCCGTATCGGCCAGCAGTTCTTCCGAAAGCATTTTCAGGCAGGGCCGCTCGACAGAGAGGGCCATCTGCTCAAATTCACGCTTCAGTCTGCTGACAGCATCATCGGTGAGCACCCGAAAGGCATTCTCGTCAATGCTGGTCGGATCGGCCCGCTCGACGATCGTGACAATGATCTGGAGGGCCCCGGAGTAGAGCTGCGTGGTGCCGACCACACGAACATAGTCCCCCTCTTCAAAGGCCTCGAAGTGCTCGTCAGAGGCGTTCCACATCCGTCCGGTGATGGTGCCGCTGCGGTCAGCAAGCTCTATCTGCAGATAAAGTTGTCCATGCCGGTTCGGCCGCAACTGCTTACGAGTGGCCAAAAAAATCTGATCGATAGCGGCCTGTGGAGTGAGTTCCGTCACGCACTTGCGGCGGCTCCGCGGAGCGACGACGGCGGGCAGGGGTGGGGATGAAGGCATGCAATACTCGTGGTGATTTTTCTGACCACCTAAGTCTAAGGCAGGGCTGCCGCGGCCGCCAACTGAATCGCTACAATCCGAGCTCGTTCTCCGTAGCCCGCAGCAACCCCAGAGTTTGCGCCATGCCCAAGCACGCCATCAGCCCCACCCGCCACGAAGACTATCCCGAATGGTACCAGCAGGTAGTGCGAGCGGGCGAACTGGCTGAGGCGTCACCCGTGCGAGGCTGCATGGTGATCAAGCCTCATGGCTTCGCCCTCTGGGAGCGAATGCAGGGCATCCTCGATGGCATGTTCAAGGCGACGGGCCACCGCAACGCCTACTTTCCACTGTTCATCCCCTTGTCCTACCTTGAGCAGGAGGCCAAGCATGTCGAGGGGTTCGCCAAGGAATGCGCGGTGGTCACCCATCACCGGCTCGAACTCGGCCCGGATGGCCGGCTGATTCCTACTGGCAAGCTGGAAGAGCCGCTGGTGGTCCGGCCGACCAGCGAGACGATCATCGGAGCGATGTACGCCAAGTGGATTCAATCGTGGCGGGACCTGCCAGTATTGATCAACCAGTGGGCCAACGTAGTTCGCTGGGAGATGCGGCCTCGGGTCTTCCTGCGAACCGCAGAGTTTCTCTGGCAGGAGGGCCACACCGCCCATGCCACCGAGGCCGAGGCGGTTGAGGAGACCCTGCGAATGCTCGAGATCTACGCCACCTTCGCCGAGCGCGATCTGGCAATGCCGGTCTGGAAGGGACCAAAACCGTCCAGTGAACGCTTTCCCGGCGCGGTTGATACCTATTCCATCGAAGCGATGATGCAGGATGGCAAGGCCTTGCAGGCTGGCACCTCGCACTTCCTCGGCCAGAACTTCGCCCGTGCTCAACAGATCACATTCGCTGATGCAACCGGCAGTGAGTCATTCTGCTGGACGACCTCGTGGGGCGTCTCCACCCGCCTGATCGGCGGATTGATCATGACCCACGCCGACGATGACGGCCTCGTGTTACCCCCGCGGATTGCCCCGGAACAGATCGTGCTACTGCCGATCCACCGCAGCGACGAGGATCGGGCCGCCGTGCTGTCCTGCTGCGAGTCGCTCAAAATGCGGCTTGAAGGCAGCCGCTGGCGGGAAGAGCCGCTGCGGGTGAAAATCGATGACCGTGACCTGCGGGGCGGTGACAAGGCCTGGCAGCACGTCAAGCAGGGTGTGCCGCTACGGGTGGAAATCGGCCCCCGCGATCTGGCGGCTGGTGCGGTCAGCCTGGCCCGCCGGGACCAGGCTCCAAAGGATCGCCAGACGCTGCCCGTTGAGCAGTTTGTGGCAGAGGCTTCGGACCTTCTCGAGCAGATCCAGCAAGGGCTCTTCGAAAGGGCCCTCGCCTTCCGCCAGACCCACTCGGCTGAGATTGATAATCAGGCGGCAGTCCACGAGTTTTTCGCCAAGGACGGTACGCATCCGGCAGGCTTTGCCCATGTCCACGTCGCCGATGACCCGGCAGTCGCCGCAGCCCTTGACCCACTCAAGGTGACGGTTCGCTGCACGCCGCTAAACTGGAGCGAGGATCCGGGAACCTGTCTCTTCACTGGCAAGCCAGTGAAACGGAGAAGCGTGATTGCTCGGTCGTACTAACCCGACTACCGGTCGAATGAACGTGATGGGCAGGGTTGGCCGTTGAGTTGCGACAATGGCTCGCACGCATGGCCTGACACAATCGGAACGGGAGGGATGTTTGCTGTGAAAATTCGATTTCCCAACCCCTGGCTGGTCGCCACAGCAGCAGGGCTCCTTGGCGGCCTGACTGGCATCTCAACAGCGGTGATCATGGCTGCGTCGACGCCTCTACGAACGGCTGCCACGGCAGCGGCTGGCCTCGCCGCTGAAGGGCCACAGCCTCAGCTTGAGACCGACGCCACCGTGCACGAGTTCGGAAGGGTGGCGGTCGGGGGAAGTGGGAGTCACGAATTCACCATTCGCAACACCGGTGACGCGCCGCTGGTACTGACCAAGGGGGCCACCAGTTGCACGTGCACAGTCAGCGATTTTTCGGGCCCCGGCTCGGGGGACGGCAGCAGCCGCACCGTACCACCCGGCAGTTCGACAACAGTACGTATTGAGTGGAAGGGGAAAGGGGGCGGCGGCCCCTTCCGGCAACGAGCAACAATTCTGACCAATGACCCAAAGCGGCCGGAGGTTGCCTTCTCGATCGAGGGGCAAGTCGTGCCACTATGGAGGGCCGAACCGTCAGTGATAGCACTGACCGGGCTATCAGCCTCAAGCCCAACCGAGACAACGGCCGCTCTCTTTACGTTCGGTGCTCGCGCGGCCGAGCTGATTGATTGCCGGGTTGTAGCCGACAAGCTTACTGACCTTGTTACCGTCTCAGCCGAACCGCTTCCTCCGGATACCGTGGAGAGAGAAACAGGTGCAACCGGTGGATTTGGGCTCACTTTGCAGTTCGCCACCGGCCTGCCGCTGGGCAAACTCCGAGGAGATGTCGAGACGATCATCCGGCTTGATGGCGAGGAACTGACGATCACCATTCCTCTCGAGGGAACAGTCACCGGTGACTTCACCGTCGTTGGGCAGGCCTGGGATAAACGCGCGAAGGCAGTCCGGTTGGGCACAGTTTCCCGCCGCGAAGGACTGGTGACAAAGCTCTTTGTAATGGCCAAAGGCCCAGGCCGTGACCAGGTACGGCCGGCGGTCAAGGAGGTGATTCCAGCCGGCCTCGAGGTGGAGGTCGCTCCCCCCCAACCGATTGGGGATGGCGGCCTGATCCGCATCGGGTTGACACTCAGCATCTCCTCAGGATCAGCGACGGCGAACAATCTTTGTACAGAAGCAGCGACAGCTGGAAAAATTGTGCTGGAAACCGGTCATCCTGACACCCCAGAATTGACGATTCCTGTCTGTGTTGCCATTGCCGAGTAGAGGCAGGTCCTGCTGGGATAATGACGAATCGCGGGTGTGCCGCCCGCCCCCGCATACCGGAGCCTTACCATGCATGCTTCCAAATCTGCTTTCCGCTTGGGCTGGTCCCTCCAGATGTGGAAACAGGGGCATGGCTCCGTGGCGATGCTCGTCCGGCGGCACTGCCTACCCACGCTTTTGATTACCGTCATCATCCTCTCAGTTTCCAGCGTCCCGGCTGCAACGCCCGACCGCGGAACGGGTGTCAGTGACGAGCTTGTCTCAGAGTTCGAAAAGCGAAATGGCCGGCTGTTCGAGAACTGGGGCTCACCTCACGCAGTTCTGGCAATCACCGGCGAACTCGACGGCTACATCGAGCCCTGCGGTTGCACCGGCAAGGAAAATCAAAAGGGAGGACTCAGTCGTCGGCAAAACTTTCTCAACGCAATGCGTTCGGCCGGCTGGCCAGTCGTCGCCGTCGACCTCGGGAGTCAAGTAAAGCGTTTTGGCCGGCAGGCTGAGGTGAAATATCAGTCGATCGCCGACGGCATTCGGCAGATGGGCTACAGCGGCATTGGCTTCGGACCGGCCGACCTGCGGCTGCCTGCGGAAGAACTCGTGGCGGCGGTTGCCTCAGTCGGCACCGAGCCGACGCCGTTCCTGAGTGCAAATGTCGGCCTGCTCGGACTCGACGCCAACATCACACCCCGGTTTCGGGTGGTGGAAATCGGTGGGCTGCGGATCGGCATCACCGCCGTCCTGGGTGACAGCAAGGCGGGGGGGATTCGTAACGATGCCATCGAAATTGCCTCGGCCGAGGCAGCGTTGGCTGAAATCACGCCCCTGCTGCAGCAGGGCAACTGTGACCATCAGGTGCTGCTCTCCTGGGCCACCCCCGAAGAGACCCGCGCATTGGCGGCCGTTTATCCTCAGTTCGACATCGTAGTGACAGCCGGTGGTGCCGATGAGCCACCGGCTCACCTACCCGAACTGGCCAGCGGAGGACGACTGGTGGAACTCGGTCACAAAGGCATGTACGCCGTGGCGGTCGGTTTCTTTCCGGGCACTGATCAGCCGCTCCGCAGCCAGCGGGTTCCGCTCGACGCCCGCTGGGGAGAGGCCCGTGAGATGATCCAATTGCTCGCGAGCTACCAGCGGCAGCTCGAGTCGCTTGGGCTGGATGGGCTTGGCCTCTCGGCCATGCGGCATCCGACTGGCCGACGGTTTGCGGGCAGCGCTGCCTGCGGTGACTGCCATGCCTACGCCTACGAGGTCTGGGAAGGCTCTGCGCACGCCGCCGCTCTGACGACGCTGGAAGAGCAGGACCCCCGCCGAGATGGCGACCCTGAGTGTCTCTCCTGCCATGTTGTCGGCTGGGCTCCCCAACGGTTTGAGCCCTTTGAAGGCGGCTTCCTCAGCATGGCCAAGACGCCGCACCTCGCTCATAATGGTTGTGAAAACTGCCATGGCCCGGCGGCCGCCCATGCCGCCGTCGAACGAGGTGATGTCCGTGCCAGTCTGGCTGAGCGGGACCGACTCCGGGAAGAACTCGTCCTTACCCTTGGCACTCCGGAGGGCAAGCAGCGGGCAGTGAACAACTGCCTGGAGTGTCATGATCTCGACAACAGCCCGCAGTTCGACTTCGACGAATACTGGCCGTCGGTCGACCACTCAGAGGAAGATGAGTAGTGGCGCATGCTCGCAGAAGCGAATGCAGGCGGTTCTTGGAAGCCCAAAACGCAAGCTGAGGGAAATCGCGTTTTGAACCACGAAACCTATTCACTCGGCTCGCGCCGCGGGCTTCTTTGAGTTCATTGCCGATCACCGCACCATCAACACTCGCGACAAGGGCTTCGGGCAGAGGCCTTGCGCTGGACGAAGCTCGGGGAGGATTGGACGTGACCTCGCCACGCGACGAGACTTTTGCCGGCCTTGCGTCAGCGTGAAACTCGCTGAGGTCGCTTCGGTCCGCTGCTGTCAGGTCGCTCCCGCTCCTGGCTTAAGAAGGGCTTTCCCGATCAGCCCAGTTGAGCCATCGCCTCGTCAGGAATGCTGAAGTTGGCCGAGACACTTTGGACGTCATCGTGGTCATCTAGCCGTTCCATCAGATCGAGCACCTTGCGAGCTGTCTCAACATCCTCGACATCGACGGTGTTCGAAGGGATCCGGACAATCTGGCTCGATTCCACCGGCAGTTCCGCTGCCATCAAGGCTGCCACAACGTCACTCATCGCCTGCGGATCACAGCGAACCTCCCAGTGTTCATCAGCCGCTTCGACGTCATCGGCTCCCGCTTCAAGCACCAATTCCAGCAGCCGATCTTCGCCGCAGGCTGACTGCGGCACTCGAACCACACCGGTGCGGGTGAACAGATAGGCAACGCAGCCGGTAGCCCCAAGTTTGCCGTCGCAGATCTCAAAAACCTTGCGAATCTCTGGGGCGGTACGGTTGCGGTTGTCGGTGAGAATCTCACAGAGCACAGCCACCCCACCGGCAGCATAGCCCTCATAAATTGACTCTTCCAGGTTGCCGCCTTTGAGTTCGCCACAGCCGGCCTTGATGGCTCGCTGAATGTTGTCCTTCGGCATGCTGACCGCCTTGGCGGCATCGATGGCATACCGAAGCTTGAGGTTGGCATCCGGATCAGCGCCACCGTGCTTGGCCGCAACAATGATCGCCTTGGCGAGTTTGCTCCAGAGCTTCCCCCGCTTGGCATCGACCAAAGACTTCTTGCGGGCAATGTTGGCCCAATGGGAATGACCTGCCACGAGTTCTCCTCCCCTCTTCCTGACCGCCTCCTATTTGGAGATCAACGTGGTTTCTTTTTGGCCAATTTCTGGCTGTGGGTACTGCTGGCCGCAGAAGCCTGCTTCTTTGATTTCTCACCCGCTGGTTTTGCTTTTCCTGAACCAGTCTTCGCCTTCCCCTTGCTCGCAGCATCTGCAGCGGCCTTCTCTGCGGCCTCGCGTTTGGCGGCAAGTTCTGGTTTGATTGTGATCGACCGGGCCATATTCGGCTTGACAACAAAAGGCTTCGGGCCGGACCGAGGGCCAATCGGCTTGCCGTCGGCGTCTCGCTTCGGGCCAGAACCGGGAGGAGGTTGGGGAGTTTTGCCTGCCGGACGCGCGGCAGCCTGCGGGCCGGCTGGCCGGTGTGCTTCAGGCACCACCCCAGGGTCGGCCTGCGTCACCGCTGCTGCCACCGGCGGCGGCAGGCTCTCACCACGCTTCGGCATCCGGTCCTTCGCCTCACTGGTGATTTCAGCAAGAATTTTCTTGACCTTCCCGCCATGCAGCGAAGCGATCAAGTCAGCACCGAAGTGATGTAACAGTGAACCAAATTCCTTGCCGATCTTCTTGGTAACAAGCCGGTCAAGACCAGGTGCCGCACCCTGTTCGTAGTCCTCGTGTGAAATAATTCCTGTCAGATAAAGAGCCGTCAGCCCCCCTTGGTCAAGCGGGATGCCATGCCCCCCAAGCGCTGTCGATGTAATGTAGACCTGCACAAAAGGGGTCAGGGCCTGCAAGCCCTCGAGCGACTTCACGCCCTGTGATACCGACTGCTTTTTCACCTGCTCGAGCGAAAAACTGTAGCTCGACTCGAAGACCGCCTGAAGCGCCCGCCGAAGGGACAACGCCGCCTTCGACGGGTCAGGAAGACCGACAAGCACTTCCGCCAATTCCGCAACCGTTGTTACCCGAACTTCATTCAGGTCGAAAGAATTCTCCAGCAGTTGAGTAAAAGCTTTTTCAGCTGCGTCATAGTCGGCATTTTCCAGGCAGCAGGCGAACAGCACTTGTTCTAGAAGCGGTCGAGAGGTGTCGGGGAGGCGGGGAGAATAGTGCGTCTTGAGCACCTTGTGCAACTTAGCGACTAGTTTTTGCCTTTCGGCAGCGGTTCGCTCAGGCTTCTTCGCACCCGGCTGGCTGGGTGCGGCGACAGCCTTAGCGGGCTTTTTCGGAGCCACGGCCTTTACGGGTGCGGGGGTCGGTTTCTTTCCCGCCACTACACCGCTGCTTTTCTTGCTCTTCGTGGCAGGCTTCACCGGTGGTTTTTCGGCCTTTGATTTTTTTGCTTTAGCTGGGGCCGCCTTTGCCGGGGCCGCCTTCACCTTCGCCGCTTTTCCGCGAGCAGCAGTTTGCGGTCGATTCTTGGGAGTAGTCTTTTTCTTGGTCATGCGAGTCCTTCAGCGTCGTCATCTGTTTGCTGGCTCAGATCCCCATCAAGGCTGCTGTTATCCGTCCTGCTGGCCTCAGCGCCGGCTTCAGCGTCGACGGCTGTAGGCAACACTTCACCGAGCACCCGGGCGATTTCCAAAGAATGCTTCACCCCCCGGTCGAGTTCAAATCGAAGCCTAGGAATGTAGCGGGTGTCAATCCGTTCGGCGATCTGCGACTGGAGAAAACCAGCTGAATTGGCCAGTCCCCGCAACGCGAGTTCCTGCTTGGCAGGACTTCCCATCACCGAAACCGACACTTTGGCTGACCGCATATCGGGAGCCATTTCGACCCGCGTCACCGTTACGTCCTTGACCCGCGGATCGCGAACTTGTGTGAGGATGGCCATGCTGACCACCTCACGGACCGCTTCTGCTGCCTTAAGGAGCCTGCGAGTACTCACGAGAGCGTGCGTGCGACTTCCTCGATCTTGTAGCACTCGAGAATGTCGCCCTCCTTCAGGTCGTTGAAGCCGGCAACCTTGATTCCACACTCGAGGCCGTCCCGTACTTCCTTCACGTCATCCTTCACCCGGCGAAGCGAATCGACCGGATAGTCTCCGATCACCCGGCTGTCACGAATCACCCTGAGGCGGCCGTTCCGCGAAATGATGCCACCGATAACCCGGCAACCCGCGATCGTTCCGAGCCGGCTGATGCTGAAGGTCCGCTGCACCACTGCCCGACCGAGTTCAACTTCCTGCTTCTCCGGTGCAAGCATGCCCTCGAGAGCCTGCCGCAGGTCATCCGTCACCTGATAGATGATGTCATACCGGCGGACCTGCACGCCACGATCCTCAGCAAGCGACCTGGCCCGATCATCGGGCACAACATTGAAGCCGATCACTACCGCATCAGAGGCATCTGCCAACTGGATGTCGGCTTCACTGATACCCCCCACCGAGGCCTGCAGCACCCGCACCCGAACCTCAGGATGTTCGAGCTTTTCGAGTTCTTTGAGGATCGCTTCAATTGAACCGCGAACATCGGCTCGGATGATCAGGTTAAGCGTTGGTGTCTTCTGGGTCCCCAACCGGTCGACCAGATTTTCAAACGTCACATGAACAGGTGCGGATAGCAGATGGCTCTGCCGCCGAATCCCAGCCCGCTTGGTTGCCACCTCACGGGCCAACGCAATGTCGTCAACCACCTGAAAACGTTCACCAGCGCCAGGAGCCGTATCGAAGCCGGTCACCATCACCGCCCGCGAGGGTCCGGCCTCTTTTACCCGACGAAGCTTGAGGGTGTCCTGCATTGATTTCACGGTACCGGAGGCTTCGCCGCAGACGACGGCATCGCCTACCCGCAGCGTTCCCTTCTGCACAAGCAGGCAGGCCATCACCCCCTGGCCCTCGTGAATCGAGGCATCGAGACAGACACCTGCCGCCGCCCGATCAGGGTTCACTTGAAGATCATGCAATTCGGCGATGGTCAGCAGCGTGTCGAGCAGACCGTCGATTCCTTCGCCGGTCATCGCACTTGTCTTGACGACCTCGGTGTCGCCACCCCATTCAGTCGGCAACAGTTCATTCGCCGCCAGCTGCTGATAGACCCGATCGGGATCGGCACCCGGAACGTCCATCTTGTTGATACAGACCACGATCGGCACATTGGCGGCTCGAGCATGACTGATCGCCTCTTCCGTCTGTGGCATGATGCCGTCGTCGGCGGCGACCACCAGCACAGCACAGTCCGTTACGTTGGCCCCGCGGGCCCGCATCTGGGTGAATGCTTCGTGGCCCGGCGTATCAACAAACGAAATCGGCTGACCATTGTGGTCAATGGTGTATGCCCGCATGTGCTGGGTGATGCCGCCACTTTCGCGGGCCGCTACGTCGATCCCCAAAATCTTGTCAAGCAGCGACGTCCTCATCGATGGCATCGAAGCCCGCCAGCAAGTCCTTTTCGAGGTCTTCGGCCGTCTTGACATCGAGTTCAACACCTAGCTCCGCCGCCAGCAGCTCTACGGTGTCCTGATCAAGCATCGTCGTCATGTTCGGCATGGCATCGAGGCCAAAGCCGAGCAGCTTCCGCAGCACCTCGCTGGCCGCCAGCCCGATCGCTTCAGAGAACGCCCGAACCGTGCAGGGCACCTGGATTGAGGCATTCGTCTTGCGGGGCGCCGCTGTCGAGATGGCCGGCCCGCGACGCTGGCGGGGCCGCCGCCGCCGCAGTCCACGTTCGTCATCATCGCCTAGGCCCCGACGGTCAACCCGTTTGCGGTGCAGCTGCCGCATCTCACGGCCACCCAGCAAATCATCGCTCCGCTGCCCACCCTTGCCTGACTTCCGACTTCTGGTCCCAGCCCCTGTTGGCGGCAGGGGGGGAGCGAGACCGCCTCCCTGCATCCCACCACGAAGCAACCCACCACGGCTTTCGGGGGTCTTGTCCTGCTGCCGCTGCTCGTGCTTGCGCATGTGCTCGGCAAGTGGCTTCGTACCGCCAGCCTTCGCACTACGGATCGCATCAAGTGGAAGCTTGACGTCTGGCTTTTGAGCAGTCGGTTCCTGCGACGGCTTGGCCACCGGCGTGCGACCGGCTGCCGGCAACGGAGGCAGCTTGAAGGTCGGCCGGGGTGCTGGTTTTCCACCGCCCCGCGGACCACCACTTGGCCGCACCCGGAGCGGCGGCGAGCCATCTCCTTCCTGGTCTTTTGCTGCCGCTCGGTCACCCGACTCAGCAACTGGCCGGACCGGCCGGCTCAGTGGAGCGGGCTTTGGTGCCGGCTTGGCTGCCGAAAGATCCTTCGGTCGACTGCGGCCAACCGCACCGGTTGGGGCCACATAGTCCTCACGCTTCAGCACACCGCTCGTTTTGGCCGGCGATCGGGCCGCCGGAGAGGTCGGCCGCTCGGGCGGCTTGGATTTGCCGGCAATGAACTCTTTGACTCGGGTCACCTCGTCGTCACTGAGGCTGGCAAGGGCCGAGCCCTTGTCCTGAATCCCGGCGCGGGCGCAGAGATCGACCAGCTCCTTGCTGTCGAGCTTCAATTCCTTCGCAAGACTGTAGATGCGAACCGCCACGCGTTACTCTCCGACCCCCTCGGGGTCTCTGTGGTCGATCGGCTACTGCCAACCGACGCTGAAAACTCACCCTGCCTGCAAACCTGTTCACCCTGTCGACTGCGCCGGCCATCATGAACCAGCCGATGGAGGCGCCGGAGCCTGGGCATCTTCCCCACCGACAACGTCAGTGGCCGGGATTTGCTCAGATTCCTGCTGCTCCTGCTCCTGCTCCACACTGGCATCAGCCAGTCCTTCTGTCCCAACTGCCGTCGTCACGCCGGCCGCGGCCGCCATCGCAGCCTCAGCTGCATCAGCGTCAGCTGTGGCCTGAGCAATTCGCTCAAGCTCCCGCTGCTTTCGCCGCTCGTCCGCGGCAGCCTCTTCAGCAAGGGTTGCTCGCCGCTCAGCTTCCGTGACGATGGCATCGACCGCTTCGGCAGACAACTCACCCATTTCCATCAGGTCTTCCGGCTCAATCACCGACAAATCGTCATACGAAAGGAAGCCTTCGCCCACCAGTCGCTCGGCAACCGATTCCTCAAGCCCTTCAATCGACGAGAAGCCAACGACCGCGCGTTCGATCTGCTGGTCCAACTCCTCGCGGGTCATAATTTCGATGTCCCAGCCGCAGAGTTTGCTCGCCAGCCGAACATTTTGGCCCCGCCGACCAATCGCCAGCGAAAGCTGGTCCTCGCGAACCAACACGATGCCTCGGCCAAGCATCTGGCAGAGAATAACCTCGTCGACCTCGGCTGGTTGCAGGGCGTTGGGCACCAGGACCTGCAGGTCGTCATTCCATCGCACGATGTCGATTCGTTCACCGCCGAGTTCCTCAACGATGTTCTTGATCCGGTTCCCGCGAACCCCGACGCAGGCTCCAACGCAATCGACGCGGCTGTCGGAACTGATGACGGCCACCTTGCTTCGGTAACCGGGCTCGCGAGAGATCGCCCTGATTTCGATCACCCCGTCAATGATTTCGGGAATCTCCTGCTCGAAGAGCCGCTGCACGAGTTGCGGCCGAATCCTGGAAAGAATGATTTTCACCCGGCTGCCGACCTTGCGAACCTCAAAAATCGTCGCCCGGATCCGCTCGTTAGCGTGAAAACTCTCACCCGGAATCTGCTCACTTCGCGGCAGAATCGCCTCGGTAGCCCCCAGTGTCACGGTGGCAACCCCGCCGTCAAAGCGGGTCACCACACCCGAGATCATCTGGCCAACCTGCTCCTCAAACTCATCATGGATCGAGTCTCGCTCAGCCTCGCGGATCTTCTGAATGATCACTTGCTTGGCAGTCTGGGCTCCGATGCGGCCAGTCAGTTCATCGGGGTCGATCGGCGTGCCATCGTGGCTGCCGGCGATCGTGCCACTGGTTCGGTCAATCTGGACCACGACGTCTGCCTCTTCACCGTAGTGGCGGTGAAGGGCGGTTACCAACGCCGATTCGATTGCTTGGAAGACAATCTCCTTGTCGATGTTCTTATCGCGATGAATCGCATCGACGATGCGGAGAATTTCTTCGGGCTTCATATTGACTCGGAAATCGCTTGCTGGCAGGTCCTGTTCGTCCTGTCCGCGGGTCACCGTGCGGGCCGCACGGGGTGCGGCGGTCGGGGTCCGACACCTGCAGGCCGTGTCGGAACGGACGACAGGTCCCCCTGAGGTGACCTGTCGAAACACACTCGCTCCAGGCGATCCAAGCGTTTCCTCGAAGCTGCACGCCACGTGCTTTGCGGACTGCCGTAAAGCAGCCCCGCAATCCGCAAAAGGTACGGCAGCCGCTTAATCCTGTCAAGCAGCAGCGTCTTTAGGCCGCATCAGGACAGCGTCCGAGCAGCAGGGCCCCCGCCTGGCCCTGCGGCGTCACCGCATGGCTGAGAAAACAGTCGCCAGCAGCATCGCCGGCCACGGCGGCACGCACCGGGCACGATTCATCCGGGTTTCGGTAGTTCCGCAACGGGAAAAGTTCCCCGCGGTCGATTGCCTGCAGGCTGGCCACACACTCCACCAGGCCACTGCCGGCTCCCAAGTTGCCGAAGCTACTTTTGGCGGCCACCAGTGGCAGTTGTTCAAGTTGCTGCCCCAGCACATCGGCCAAGCCGGCGGCTTCCTCCTGATCACCCACCCGAGTGCTAAGTCCCTGGGCATGAATGTGACCGATCTTGCCCGGCTCGCTGCCCGCAGCCGCCAGAGCCTTCGCCACGGCAGTGGCCACCGCTCCGCGGCGTCGGCCCACCGCCGCCGCCTCGCTGCTGGCAGCAGCACCGTGCCCAAGCACCTCGCCGTAGATGGTGGCAGACCGCCGCCTGGCATGCTCAAGCTCTTCGAGAATCAGCACGCCGGCAGCCTCGCCCAGCACCATGCCGCGGCGGTCGCGATCGAACGGCCTACTCCAGCCCGCCGGGTCGTCATCCCCCATTGCGACCTGCTCATTCAGCAGAGCATGGACCATTTTCATTGGGTGAATGCGGGTGCCTGTCGCCCCGACAAGCATCACATCGGCCGCTCCGCGGCCGATGGTGATAGTCGCCTCGCCAACTGCCAGATGGCCACTGGCCTCCCGCACCGTGAGCGAATTGCTCGGTCCCCGCAGATCGTTGAAAATTGCAATGTGGCTGGCTGGCATGTTTGGCAGGTACTTCAGCAGCCAAAGTGGCTCCATCGCTGGCAGACCGGCGGTCGCCCAGCGGTCAAAGTCAAACTGGCCACCCTCATCTCGGCAGGCCGCCACCGCCGTTGTGAAGTCATCCGGCAGCGTCAGCATGTAGTCAGAGCCAAAGACGCAGCCAATTCGCTCCGGCGGCATGGAGACGTCTGGGCCAGTGGTCGTCAGGCCACTGGCTGCCAGGGCCCGCTGAGCCGCTGCGACAGCCATCTGGGTTTCACGGCACATCAGTTTGAGCCCCTTCCGGATCGACTTCTTTCGGTCGCCGTCAAGGTCGCCAAACTCACTGATGTGCCCGGTGAACGCCCTGGCTTCCGCGGCATGAGTAAGCGGCAGCCCGGTGGTCGGAAAGCTCGTCAGCGGCCCCACGGCCGACTCCCCCGCCAGAAGTCCGGCCCAGAGTTCTTCCGGCGTCAGCCCGAAGGGCGAGATCGCGGCCATCCCCGTGATCACCACGCGTCGCCGGTCGAATGATGTCATGGGTGGGTACTTTCAGGAAAGCGACCGCCGCTGGCTCAGGCAAGCCGCCCGAGCACGAGACTGGCATTGTGTCCGCCGAAGCCAAAACTATTGCTCATGACCACGTCGACCCGCCTCTCGCGGGGCTCATTTGGCGTGTAGTCAAGGTCGCAGGCAGGGTCGGGGGTTTCCAGGTTGATGGTCGGCGGAATCACATTCCGCTCCAGCGTGAGGGCGCAGGCAACCAACTCAATGCCGCCACTTGCACCCAAGGAGTGGCCGAGATGGCTCTTGATGCTCGAAACCGACAATTGCCGGGCATGCTCGCCGAAGACCTTCTTGATAGCTAGCGTTTCGGCCTTGTCGCCCAGCGGCGTACTTGTGCCGTGGGCATTGATGTAGCCAATGACATCAGCTGCACAGCCGGCATCCTCGAGCGCCAGAGTCATCGCCTGGGCCGCTCCCCGGCCCTCTTCATCAGGCTGCGTGATGTGCCCGGCGTCACCAGTTGAGCCATAGCCGAGCAGTTCGCCGTAGATCTTGGCACCGCGGCTCTTGGCATGCTCCAGTTCTTCGAGCACAACAATCCCTGCACCCTCAGCAAGCACAAAGCCATCGCGGTCGGCGTCGAAGGGCCGACTCGCCTGCTGCGGTGCATCACCACGAAACGAAAGGGCCCGCATATTCTGAAAGCCGGCCAACCCCATCGGCGTTAGGGCCGCTTCACTGCCCCCAGTTACCATCACATCGGCATCACCGGAGCGAATGGCACGGAGGGCCTCGCCAATCGAGTTCGCGGCGCTCGCACAGGCCGTGGCGACGGCAAAGTTCGGCCCTTTCATGCCATGGATCGAAGACACATGGCCACTTGCCGCATTGACGATCAACTTGGGGATCGTGAAGGGCGAAACCTTCTCAATTCCCTTCGTCAGCAACCGCTCATGCTGGGCCTCGAATTCGGCCAGTCCACCGATCCCCGACCCAACAACAACACCGCAGCGATAGGGGTTCTCTTGCGAAAAGTCGATGCCCGAATCAAGGACGGCATCGCCCGCTGCGGCAATTGCGAACTGCGCAAACCGATCAAGCCGCCGCAGTTCCTTGGGGCTGGCGACACCCTCAGCAGCACCATCCCAGGGCACCTCTCCGGCAAACTGCACCCGGTAGCCGGAGACATCAAAAAGATTAATGGGGCCAACGCCACTGTCACCAGCCAGCAGCCGCTCCCATAATCGCTCAACCGGTCGCCCCAGCGAGGTCACGACCCCGAGGCCCGTCAGCACCACCCGTCGCTTCATGTCGTCCCTGATCAACCCCAGTGTCTGCCTGGTTCCCGAGTTCCCGTTACCGCCCAACCCAGTTGGGCGCGACTGCCGCAACGGCCCATCAGGCCAGCGGAAGGTCAGGACTGATTCTTCTCTATGAATTCAACCGCCTGGCCGACGGTCTGAATCTTCTCGGCCGCATCGTCAGGAATGTTGATCTCGAACTCTTCCTCGAGTTCCATCACCAGTTCCACGGTATCGAGCGAGTCGGCACCGAGATCATTGATGAACGACGTCTCGGGGGTGATCTGATCCTTACTCACGCCCAACTGGGACGCGACGATATCGATCACTCGATCCTGGACTGATGCCACGATAGAACCTCCACAGGAAATACTTGAATCCCGGCCATCGCCGGAAACCGGCTGCGGACGGCGTCCGCAGTGTTGTGCTGCCATGCCCGGCTCAGGCTCACGACGCCGCCCGGGAATGCCGCAAGATATACCGAGTTGCGGCCCATCCTGTCCAGCTAGCCGCAGAATTTGTCGATGCGGAGGCGGCTCAGCCGATCAGGCCGCCGTCCACCACCAGCGTCTGGGCAGTGATGTAACCAGATGTGGGAGAGGCCAGGAACAGTACTGCTTCGGCGATTTCAGCCGCCTGTCCAAGCCGCTTGGCTGGCACTCGCTTCTTCACCTCGTCAAGCAGGGCCGGCCCGAGGGCGTCGGTCATGTCGCTGGCAATGAAGCCCGGGGCAACCGCATTGACCGTCACCTTGCGGCCGGCCAGTTCCTTGGCGACGGTCTTGGTGAGCCCCACTAACCCCGCCTTCGAGGCTGAATAATTTGCCTGGCCAGGGTTACCGATCAGGCCCGAGACACTCGCCACATTGATAATTCTGCCGTAACGCTGCTGCATCATTGGTCGGCTGGCCGCCCGCATGAACAAAAAAGGGGCCCGCAGATTGGTGGCGAGCACCTCGTCCCATTCAGCATCGCTCATCCGCGGCAGCAGGGTATCGCGGGTAACCCCGGCGTTGTTGACCAGAATGTCGAGCCGCTCATGCTTCCCCATGACATCGGCAATCACCTGCTCAATCGCCTCCGGCTGCGAGACATCACAGGGGAGAACCTCCGCCTTACCACCGGCAGCGGTGATCTCTTCAGCGACTGTTTTGAGCTTGTCGGCGGATCGGGCCACCAACCCCACACTCGCACCGTTGGCAGCCAGCGTCGCAGCGATAGCCCTGCCGATGCCCTGACTTGCTCCCGTGACAAGGGCTACCTGCCCCGACAGATCGACTTTGATTGGTGTCGCTTCGACCTTGAGTGCCATCTTTTTCTCTTCTCCAACTGCCTCGGGCTCAAATGCTTTGAACTGATGATCGTCGGTCGGTTTGAAGCCCTGTCCGGCCGGGGTCATCGATAGGAGCCTTCACCGCTGCCATCAGCCGTCGAGGACTCCGTGACAAGGTCGCTTCCGGTCGATCCGCTTGAGCAGCCCGCGAAGAACCCTTCCGGGGCCAACTTCCCACAGTGGGCCGACCCCCGTCGAGAGCAGATATTCCATCGATGCCTGCCACTCAACCACCCCGCAGACCTGCCGGGCAAGCAGGTCTCGAATTTCCTCGGGATCGGTATGCGGCTTGGCGTCAACGTTGCTCACAACCGGGATCTGCGGCGGCCGCAGGTCAACCTCGGCGAGCACCGCGGCAAGTTGCTCGCGGGCCGGCTCCATCAAAGACGTGTGAAACGCCCCGGCTACATCCAGCGGCACGCATTTCATCGCGCCGACGGTGGCCGCTGCGGCGGGCACCCGCTCGCAGGCATCACGGCTGCCCGACACGACGATGTTGCCGGGGCAGAGAACATTGGCCACTTCGAGCACGCAGCCGCCGCGGGCCTCATTGCAGACGGCAGCGACCTGATCGCGATCCAGCCCCAGGATTGCCACCATGCCGCCGGGATTGGCCTCAGCACAGGCCTGCATCGCCCGTCCGCGAACATCGACCACCTGGACAGCCGATTCAAGATCGAGCCCGCCGGCATGAACGAGCGCCGTGTATTCACCCAGCGATAGACCAGCGGTCGCGGGCTGGCTGCCACCACCCGCGAGCGGGCTCTCGGGCTGGGACCGCAGCAGTTCGAGCATCGCCAGACTTGTTACGAGAATTGCCGGCTGGCTGACCGCGGTCGTGCTCAGCCGCTCAGCAGGTCCCTGTCGACAGATCTCTAGTAGGTCATAGCCGAGCACCGCCGAGGCCCGCTCAAAGATGGCCAGTGCAGGCGGGTACGCTGCGCACCAATCACCTGCCATGCCCACAAACTGGGCCCCCTGGCCTGGAAAAAGCACTGCGAACGGCTCGTCCGCCAAGAGACTATTCCTCAGTCTTGACCACCGGGCGACCCATGTAGTGGCCGCAGTTCTCACAGACCCGGTGAGTCGGCACCGACTTGCCGCAGGTCGAGCAGAAGGTCAGCTGCCGGGGCGTCAAAAAATCGTGCGCCCGACGGGAGCCGGTTTTGCGGTTGGATTGTCGTCGCTTTGGGACGGCCATGGATCACCATCTATTCAGGTCAGAGAAACCCCAAAATTACGGAAAGCCCACAGCTTCGTCAAGCACCAGCCGCTAAAAGAGCGTGCCCTGGGGCCGAGACGGGGCAACGCCACCGAGATGCTCCTCACCGCGATCGGTCAGCCGCCGCCCCCGCGGGGTACGAATGATCAGTTCATACCGCAGCAGGAATGGTTCGACGTCGTCTTCGAGCGTGTCGACCGCCGTACTCATGGTGTGGGCGATCGCCTCGATGCCGGCCGGCCCGCCACCGAAAACACGCTTGAGCGTCTCCAGATAGCGGCGGTCGAAGCCGTCAAGCCCAAGTTCGTCGATGCCCTGCATCTCGAGCGCCGTGCGGGCAATAGCGAGGTCAACCCGGCCGGCGGCCCGGCTGGTGGAGTAGTCCCGCACCCAGCGGAGACGGTTGTTCGCCAGCCGCGGAGTACCCCGACTGCGGCGGGCGATCTCCTCGGCGGTTGTCTCATCCATCGGCATGTCGAGTTTGCCGGCAGATCGCACAACGATGCGGGCCAGTTCCGGCACGGTGTAATAGTCGAGATGCTCCCGGATTACAAAGCGATCACGCAACGGCGCCGAGATCAGCCCAGCCCGGGTCGTCGCCCCGACCAGCGTGAAGGGCTGCAGCGGCATGTTGATCGTCCGGGCACTCATTCCCTCGCCCAAGGTAATGTCGATGCGGAAGTCCTCCATCGCTGGGTAGAGGAACTCTTCAACGGCAATCGGCAGACGGTGGATCTCATCGACGAACAGAACCGAGCTGGCCGAAGCATTGGTCAGATAAGGCAAAAGGTCCTTGGGGGCAGCGAGGGCTGCGCCGCTGGCGATTTGCAGACTGGTACCGAGCTCGTGGGGAATACAGGTGGCAAAGGTCGTCTTGCCAAGGCCCGGCGGACCATCGAGCAGAATGTGCCCGAGGGGTTCCGACCGCTTGCGGGCGGCGTCGATGGCGATCGAGAGCCGTTCATGAACCTCCCGCTGACCGATCATTTCGCCCAGTCGCTGCGGTCGCAGGACACGATCTTCCGGCTGCTGTTCCTCCAGCGGCTCGATCGACGGCTCACGAAATTCACTCACGGCTCTCTGCCTCCGAGGATCTGCTTACTGTAGCAGTTGCCGCAGTCAGGCCACTCACCCCTGGCCGTGCGTCTGCCGATAGATCGCCTCGAGGGCAGCCTGGACGTCGCCGATCTTGCGGCGGCCCTCCCGTAGGCCATCGACCAGCCTGCGGGCATCGGTGTCAGAATGCCCGAGGCTCCGCAGTACTTCAAAGGTCTCGGCCAGCACATCAGCCCCCTCGGGCCGGTCGGCTGGAGCCTCCCGGGCGACCAGCAGGGCGAACTTGGGCATCTTTCGTCGCAGCTTAGCGATAATCCGTTCGGCAGTCGCCGCACCAACGCCAGGCAGCTTTGAAAGCCCGGCGGCATCTTGCTCTTCAATGGCGGTGGCCACCTCGCCTACCGGTCGGATCATCGCCCGCAGGGCCTTGCGAACCCCAACACCGTCAACTTCACAGAAGAGCTCAAAAAACTCCCGCTCGACCTCGGAAAGAAAGCCCACCAGTCTGGGCACAAGATTGCCTCGCGTCGGATTACCCTCGAGGTACTCAAGCGTGAACAGCGAAACCTTGCTGCCAAGCTTCGGCTGCAACTGCCGCCGCACCATGTCGGGCACCAGAATTTCATGGACAACGTCGCCCACCGCCAGTTCAATGGCCGCCGGTTCAATCCGTTCTAGGACGCCAGAAATTCTGCGAATCATCGTCAGGAGTTCTCCCGGAATCGCGGTCGGCCGCCCGGCCGGGGGCGGAGCCGCAAGTGATAATCGGCCAGTGCAATAGCGAGCGCATCAGCGGCGTCGGCTGGCTCGGGCTTGGCCCGAAGCTGCAGCTCTCGCTGGACCGCCAGCTGCATCTGTTCCTTGGCCGCATGGCCGCTGCCAGTGAGCATGCTTTTGACCCGGTTGGGAAGATAGTGATGGACTTCAAGACCGGCCTCGGCGGCCGCCAGGCAGATGATGCCCCGGGCATGTCCCATCAAAATCGCGGTCTTGGGAAACCGGGTGTGGACGAACAGCTGTTCGATGGCGAGCGATGAAGGCCGGAAAGTCGATAGAATTTCGGTAATGCCTCGATAGATCGTCAGCAGCCTGGCCTCAATCGTTTCACCCCGAGAGCGGACGGTGCCCGCCTCAACCAGCCGCGTCTTGCCAGCCTCGATCTCGATGACGCCATAGCCGGTGACATTCAGCCCCGGATCAAAGCCAACGATCCGCAGCGGTGCCGGCAGCTGCAGCCCGACCGGGCTGGGAATGGCTGGAGACGCTACTGCTCTCACTGAGGGTTTCATGCAGAAAGGGTAGCCGCCCGGCCCCACCAACCCCTAGAGCGGTTTACCGCGGACATGCAGAGAAACGACGGCCCGGATGGACGCCGTGAACCTCAGAAGTACACCCCAGAGGACTCGAACCTCTAACCTTCGGTTCCGTAGACCGACGCTCTATCCAATTGAGCTAGGGGTGCCGACACCGAAACCATACACCGTTATTCCGGGGCCTCCAAGCGGAGCCGGAGGAATCCGTCTTCGTCCACGTCAAACCGCTCGGTCAGCACGGCCCAGCCAAGACCGTCCTCGCCCGGCATCGTCGCGGCAATTGCGAGACTGGATTCCGGAGCAGAGGGGGCCGCTGCATCGCCCGCCGGCAACGGACGTCGCTGGGCCTCAGCCCGCAGGCTTGCCCGCGGCCAGATCACCGCGCCGTTGACAACCCGACCGATCGTATCCGCTTTGCAGGTGGTCTCATGGGCTGGCCCCCGTGTCCGCGGCGTGTTCATCGCCAGCAGACCGCAACCTGGGGGGGCGTAAGCGACCACCGGCTCAACCCCGAACTGGGCTGCGAAGCCTGCGATCGACTCACGGACCTTCGGCAGGTCGGCTGCGGCGGCCAGCGGCACCACGACCACTTCTGGTGGCTGAAAACCCGGCCCTGCTGGCGGCTCGGCCGTCGCCACCGCGTCGAGTTGTTCAGGGCGGGCGAGCCAGACTGTCACCCGGCCGCGGGCCAAGGCAGCCAGCAGTTCTGCCACCGGCAGATTGGCAGGGACCACGCTGCCCGCCAGACGCAACAACTGCGGGCCGAACATTCCAAGCGAATCGTGCAGGGGATCGCCGGGTGCAAGCGACGCCAGAAAACGGTCGCGGCGGCGAAGCAGGCAGCAGCCATCGAAGGCCTCGGCTGTCGCAGCGGCAGCCGGGCTTGCCCCCTTGAGGGTGGGAGCAGACTGGGACAGTCGCTCCAAAACCGCTTCAGCCGCAGTCTCTTGCAATGCCAACCGAATAACCGCCGGTGGAGATCCGACCGGCAGCGGCGGGCCGTATCGCATGGTCACCGGACCCCGCCAACGACGGGGCACCTTGGTGAAGAATCGTCCCTCCGAAAACGAAAAGATGCTGCCCCAGAGACCGTCAATGGACAATGGCACCACAGGTGCCGGTGCGCGGTCGAGGATGTGTCCAAGTCCACGACGAAAGCCCATCAGTTGGCCGGTGCGGGAAATGCCCCCTTCGCAGAAGATGCCGATCAGATCCCCGCCTGCCAATCCCTGCTGAATCGCTTTCAGCGCCCTGGCAATCGATTTGGGTTGGGGATCGAACAGAATAAACCGCCACTGGGCTGCCAGTCGGTTGAGCAGCCGGCCGCGAATGTTGGGCCCATAGACCACCATCCGCACTGGCCGGCGAGAGGCCAGCACCACTAGAAAACCGTCGAGCCAGGAAAGATGATTGGTAACGATCAGGGCCGGCCCGGTGGCTGGCAGCTGATACTCATCTCGAATGCGAAACCGGCAGATCAGATGGATGAAGCTGGCAACCAACAGCCGCAGGCTTGAGCGGGGGGCAGCCAGCACGGCCGCAACCGTCGCCAGAGCAGCACACACGCCAAACAGCCCAAACACGCCGCGGGCCGAAAACAGTGGCTGCACAAGCTCTGCCTCGCCCACGGGCAGCCGCAGGCCGTAGTAGCCGATCGACGCGACCAACATGCCGGTGAAGACCAGCAGGTTCGTCGCTGCCAGCGTCGCACCGAGTCGGGCAGGGGGGCACTGCTCCTGCAAGTAGGCTTCAAGTGGCACATCGAACATGCCAGCCCCGACGCCGAGCACGAACAGCCAGCAGACCGATGCTGCCAACCCCGCTGGCAGCGGCCCGGCAGCCGCGAAGATCGCCGTGCTGGAGCAGGCAAGGGCGATGCACGCCACCGTCATCAACAGCCCGCCGACGGGCACCAGGCCGAGGTTGACCTGTGACTCGGGGTCGATGCCCTGCCGCGAGAGGCGGCCGGCCAGGAGGCTACCGGCTCCGATACCACAGACCAGTGCCAGCAACAGCGGCACGACCTGGCCCTGGGCGGTCGCCCCCGATTCGAAGGCATATTGATCAACATTCAGCTGAGCCACGGCGGCAATCGCCCAGAAGAAAACAATGCCGGCGGCGGCACCAGCCAGTTGCCTGGCGGATAGCAGCTGCCGCAGGTCGTCAATGGTCTTCGCCAGGGCGTTGAACGGCGGCTTGGCCGCTGGGTCAGCCGCCGGAATCGCGGGCAGCCACAGCGAAAGCAGCCAGCCGGCCGTCGCCACCGTCAGCAGGCCGGCCGCGGCCGGCAGTACCGAACCCAGCGGCAGCCCCAGCAGCCAGTCGGGCAGCGGCCGGTCAGGGTCGGGCACGGGCGACAGCCAGGTCATGTCGGCCAGCCAATTGCCAGCCGCCATGCCGGCCAGCGTTGCCGCTAGTGACACCAACGCAAACATCCCGTTGGCCGATGACAGCTTGGCCGTTGGCACTGTCTCGGGAATGGTGCCAAGCAGGCTGGGGTTGAGGAGCGTCGTCTGCAGGCCAAATAGGCCAACCACTCCGAGGAGCAGCCAGAGTCCCAGCGGAATGCCGGCCAACACGGGGCCGGCCCCGGCCCCCCAGGCGACGGCGCCAGCGGCGGCCAGCCCAATCAGGATTTCCGCAAACTTCCCCCCGATCACGATCGACCGCTTGGCAAACCGATCGGCCAGCCAGCCGGCCAGCCATGCAAACAACATGAACGGCAGCACGTAGACAACGGTTCCAATAGCCAGCACCGCCGCTGGCGCAGTACCGACGGCGGCTGCCGCCCGCTTTCCCAGGCCGATCACCAGCCAGCGGGCCAGATTGTCGTTGAGAACCGTCAAAGCCCGGACTGTCAAAAGCGTGGCAAAGCCGGATAACTGAGAGTGTTCCTGATCAGGAGCAGTGTTCATGACGGTGGGCTCAGCCATTGCCACCCCAGTCCTGGTCTACGTGCTTTCAGCGTGGCGGGAACTGGCAGCACGGGCTTCACCAAAACGTCGGCAATAGTCGGGCGGCACGGCTATTGCGGCGGTCCCGGCAAGATCACCCGGAAGGGCGAACTCTATCGGCCGTTTGCGAATGCGACAACCATCTGCGTATTATTGAGGTGGTAGCAACCCACCTCTTTCCTCTTCAGCCGCAGGGAGCAGCCATGAATCGTCCATTCGCTTGCATGAGGCCACTGGCTCGGTCTGGTTTCGGGCGTCGGCTCGCTGGCTCCTGCCTTGCCGTCATGGCGGTTCTCACAACCGCCGAGTCGCAAGCTCAACAGGTTGTCTACTATTCGCCTGTCATCGCCCCACCTATGGTTGCAGCGGCACCCGCATATGTGGCCAACTACACACCCAGCGGCAACTATGCTGCCGTCACTGCCTATTCGCCCCCAGTGGTCGCGGCGGCGCCGGCAAGTTCCGTGGCGGTCACGAGCTACTACGCCCCTGCGGTCACCAGCTACTACGCGCCAACAGTGGCGGCCCCTGCCGTCACCACTGCCTATTACGCACCGGCGACCGCTGTGGTCGCCCCGGTGACAACCTACTACGCCCCGACGGCTCTGGCCGTGCCAGTATATCGCCGGGGTCTTTTCGGGCGGTACCGGCCGGCTGGCACGGCCCTGGTGCCCGCCTACTGACCAGTTGCGGGCGATACCCCGGGGGTTGTTTGTGAGTTTCTTGACCGCCCCTCCGCCGGTTCTATAGTGGGGCTGACTTCGGCGTCCTTGGCCCGGCCCACAGTGGGTTGATTTCAGGGTGCAGTGGACGCTCGCCATAGAACAGGTCGGATGTCGCGAACTGTCACGATCGTGGGTGCCGGCCCCGGCGGTCTCGCGGCCGCCATGCTGCTGGCCCGAGCCGGATTGCGTGTGCGGATTCTTGAGCGACTCGACCGGCCGGGCGGTCGGACCAGCAGTCTCGACAGTGGCACGGGCTTCCGGTTTGACCTCGGGCCGACGTTCTTCCTCTACCCGCGGGTACTCGCCGAAATCTTCGCGGCCTGCGGCTACGACCTCAATGACGAGGTCGAAATGGCCAAACTCGACCCGCAGTACCGGCTGGTATTCGGTGCTGGAGGCGAACTGTTGGCCACGCCCGATCTTGCGCGGATGGAGGCGGCGGTGGCCGCTGTCTCGCCAGCCGACCGGGGTGCCTTCACCCGGTTCATGACCGAGACCCGCGAGAAGTTCATCCGCTTTGCTCCTTTCCTCGAGCAGCCGTTTGAACGCTGGACCGACCTGGCCAACCCCGACCTGCTCAAACTGGTTCCGCTGCTCAAGCCTTGGAAGAGCCTCGACAGTGAACTGGGCCGTTTCTTTCAGGACGAGCGGATCAGGCTGGCGTTCACGTTCCAGTCGAAATATCTCGGTATGTCGCCGTTCCGCTGCCCGAGCCTCTTCTCGATTCTTTCGTTTCTTGAGTACGAACACGGTGTGTTCCACCCGATCGGTGGCTGCGGTGCGGTCTCGGTCAAGATGGCCGAACTGGCGGAAGAGATGGGCGTTGAGATCCACTACAACGAGCCGGTTGAGTCGATGGCCTTTGCCGGCCGCCGGATCACGGCGGTGACGACCCCGCGTGACACCTATGAGGCCGATGCTACTGTGGTCAATGCCGACTTTGCTCGCACGATGACTCGGCTGGTACCAGACGCATTGCGGCGGCGGTGGAACGACCGCAAGATCGCCTCGCGACGGTTTTCCTGCTCAACGTTCATGCTCTACCTGGGCATCGAGGGCTGCTATGACGCGGTGCCCCACCACAACATTTATCTGGCCGAAAACTATCGGGAGAATCTGGCCGACATCGAGCACCGACACCGGCTCAGTAGCGATCCATCGATGTATGTCCAGAATGCCTCGGTGACTGATCAGACGCTTGCCCCGGCCGGCATGAGCACCCTTTACGTCCTCCTGCCGGTCAGTCAGCGGCACCCGAACATTGACTGGCGGCACGCAGCTGCTGGCTTCCGCGAGGTCGCTCTGGACCAACTGGAGAAGATCGGCATCGAGGGAGTCCGATCGCGAATCCGCTATGAGAAGATGGTCACCCCAGATGACTGGCAGGAAGACTACGCCATCTATCGTGGAGCCACCTTCAACCTGTCGCACGACCTCAATCAAATGCTGCACATGCGGCCCCACAACCGATTTGAGGACATCGAGGGCATGTACCTTGTCGGCGGCGGCACCCATCCCGGCAGCGGTCTGCCGGTCATTTACTCATCGGCCCGAATCACCTCTGACCTGCTGCTGGACGATCTCGGCATCGCCGGGGCTCTCGCCGCAGCCAATGGCACGCCTGCCGGCTGGCAGAGCCGTTCGCCAGCCCCACCTGAACCGGTCGGCAGCGGCTGAAGCCCCACCTCAATAGGCTGGCAGCAAAGCCTGACAGCAAGACACCTGACACGCGGAGATTGACGATGGAGAGGATGAC
>RFVE01000080.1 GCA_009922585.1 Planctomycetia bacterium | reverse complement strand
GGCAATCACCCCGCCAAGCGACCAGCCGCCGATCAGGTAAGGGCCGGCCGGCTGCGTTGCCCGAATGGCTGCGACGTAATCAGCCGCCATGGCCTCGAGGCTTTGGGGCAGATCCTCTTCGCCATGCAGGCCGCGGGAACGGATGCCAACCAGGGGCCGGTCGGGATCGATCTGGCGGGCGAGGGCCGCATAGCAGACAACAATACCTCCTGGCGGATGCACCATGAACAGCGGCGGCAGGCTACCAGCTGGCTTGAGCGGCACCACCAGCGGGTGGCGCGCGTCGCCGGTGTCGCTGCTGATGAGTGACTCTGGCCCAAACTGGGCCCGAACGGCGGCTGGATGGAGTTCTCCGAGCCGCCGGGCAATCGCCGCAATGTCTGGCAGATCGAAGAAGAGTACGGTGGGAACCTCCACTCCGAGGTCACTGCTCAGGCGGGCAGCCAATAACGCCGCCTGCAGTGAGGTGCCCCCCAGATCAAAAAAGCTCTCGTTGATCCCAACCGTCGGCAGGCCGAGCGTCTCCTGCCAGGAGTCGGCAAGATGTTGGTGCAGCGGTGTTTCGGGGGGCTCGACACTGGCCGACTCCAACTGAGAGGCGGCCGGCTCAGGCAGCCCGGCCCGATCGACCTTGCCGCTGGCCGTCGTGGGCAGCATTGCAATCAGCTCAATGGTCGCCGGACGTTTCCAAGTGGGCAGGTGGGCCGCCAGGTGGCGATGCAGTTGGCTGATGACCGGATTTTCAGGGCCGGCGATCTCACCTGGTTGATCGACGACAACGAAGGCGGCCAGTCGGGCGTCTGGTGTGCCGCCAGCAACCAGCTTCACCGCAGCGGCGGTCACTGCCGGATGCGATCGCAGGCAGGCCTCGATTTCTTCCAGTTCAACCCGGTAGCCCCGCAGCTTTACCTGGTCATCCAGTCGGCCGAGGAACTCATAGCTGCCGTCGGCCAGGCGACGGCAGCGGTCCCCTGTGCGATAGCCTCGCAGCGGCTCAGCTTGAGAGCCCGCCGGTCCGGGTAGCATGACAAACCGCGCGGTCGTCAGCTCCGGCTGACCGAGATAGCCCCGGGCCAGGCCCGGCCCCGTGACCACGAGTTCCCCCGGCAGACCGTCAGGCAGCGGTTGCAGGTTGTCATCAACCACCACCAGGCCGGCTCCAGCCGCCGGCTGGCCGATTGGCAGTCGGCTGCGGCCGCGGCAGGCAGCCGCCTCGACCCGCCAGACCGCCGCCTCGACCGTGGTCTCGGTCGGACCGTAGCAGTTCCAGAGCGTTACCCCCGGCAGCCGGGCCACTGCCTCGGCCAGAGCCGGCGGCAGGGCTTCGCCGCCGCACCAGATCTGCCGCAGCCAGCGGCACTCCGCGAACCTGGGATGCTCGATCAGCAACTGCAGCAGTGACGGGATGATTGGCAGAATACTGATCTCGTCGCGGATCAGCTGATCAATCAGCCGATTGAGGTCACTCGGTGCGTCTTCGTCGGCGATGACGACCGTACCGCCGCCGGCGAGGGTTGCCAGGGTCGTGCCGAGGGCAGCATCAAATTGGTGCGAGAACACCAGCAGCATGCGGTCGTCAGGGGCTACCGTCAGCTGTTGCTGCCGCCAGGAAAGCAGGTTTGCAATCGCCCCCTGTTCAACCAGTACGCCCTTGGGGCGGCCGGTCGAGCCGCTGGTCATGATGCAGTAAGCCAGATCAGTGCTTGTCGGCTGCGGGAGACCGTCATTTTCCGGTGTGGCGACGCTCGCAGATGCGAGCGCGGCGAAGTCGATCTGTGGGATGGTGCCACTCGACAGCATCGCGCCGGCGGATCCTCCTGCCGTAATGACCAGCTTGGCCTCAGCCTCAGCAACAAGATCGGCGAGTGGTGCTGCTGGCTGCTCGGCATCGACTGGAAGCGGCGCGGCTCCAGCCAGCAGGGTTGCGACGGTCGCCAGCATCCCCTGCCGACGGTCACCAACGACCGGTACCAACTCACAAACGCTGAGGCCGGCAGCAGCCCCTGCCCGGCTGACCGCTTGGCTCAGGCCGCTGAGGTCACGGTAGGTCCAGGTTCGGTCGCCAATCACAAACGCCGGCTGCTCGGCCTGTTGGTCGATGACGGGACTGAGCAGATCCATCACCGTGACCTGCGGCCGCGGCTGGGGGGGCGGCAGGCTGGTGGTCACCGGCCAGGAGACCGTGGCCAGGGGACGGTCCGGATGATCGGTGAGGATGGTCGCGAGGTCCTCAAGGCACCGGGCAAGTCCCGCAATCGTTTCGGCTGTAAACAGGTCTCGGCAGAAATGCACCACGCCGCGGTAGCCGGCGTCGGCCTGCTCGAAGACAAACTCAAGGTCGTGCACACACGTCTGCTGCGGGACTGGGAAACTCTCCTGGTGCAGGCCGGCAAAGTTGACTGCCTCGGCCCGGTCGGGAAATAGGAAGCCGGCCCGGCCTGCCTCGTCGCGACGGTGCGATTTTTCAAAGGTGCAGCTGACCTGGAACAACGGGCTGCGGCTGGGGTCGAAGCCGCAGCGGCTATCGGCCACGATTGCCGCGAAGGGATAGGCTTCGTGTTCCAGCGCCCCCATCACCGTGTCGCCGGTCTGCTTCACCAGGTCACGAAACGAGCCGCCGCCATCGAGCCGGGCGGGAATGGGCAGCATGTTGACGAAGAAGCCGACCGTGTCTTCAAACTGCCGCCGGCTGCGGCCGGAGAAGGGCATGCCGATCAGAAAGCGGGACTGCCCGGAGAAACGGCCGAGCAGTAGTTCGACTGCAGCCAGCATCACGGCCGACGGTGTCACGCCAACGGCGGTTGCCAGCGTTCCGATGGCGGCCGATGTCTGGGCTGAAAACGTGAGGGACTCACTTCCGGCCCGGCCGGTGAACCGTGGCGGCCGGGGGTAGTCGAGCGGCAGGTCGAGCACGGTCGGCAGATCGGCCAGCTGTTCTTGCCAGAAGGCTTGCAGGGCGGCTGCCCGGTCGCCAGCCAGCAGTTCCTGCTGCCGGTGAACAAACTCGTCATAGTTGTTGGCCGCCGCTGGCAGTTGTAGCGGCTGGCCGGTTGTCCGCGCGGCATAGCCCGTGGCAATCTCGCCGAGCAGGAGGATCAGCGACCAGAAGTCGACGGCGATGTGGTGTGTCGTCGCCAGCACCACCCAGTCATCAGCAGCCAGCCGATAGGCAGTCACCCGCAGCAACGGGCCCCGCTCGAGGTCGAAGGGCCGCTGGGCATCAGCGGCTGCAAGCTCCCGAACGTCCTCTGCGTCGAGGCCACTGACATCGTGGACCGAGCACTCCGGGGGCAGGCTGGCATGGACGTGCTGCTGCATCTCGCCGGCGGTCTCACGAAAAGTTGTCCGCAGGCTTTCATGGCGGCTGACCACCAGCTGCATGGTTGCCTGCAGGGCGTCGATATCGAGAGCTGACCGGACCCGGGTGGGCAGGAAGACGTTGTAGGCCGTGTCGGTTGGATCGCGGCGATAGGCGGTCCAGAGCCCCCGCTGCCCTGCCGACATCGGAAAGGTTCGTGGGCCAGCCGGCCGGCTCGGTGTCGGCTGAGGATGCGCAGGCTGCTCGGCGGTCGCCTCGTCGGGTATTTCGGCTGGGCCGTCCCCAAGCTCCTGACAGATCTGTGCGGTCACTGCGGTGACGCCGCCGCCCCGCAAGACCGCGGCCATCGGCAGATTGACGCCGGTCTGATTGTCGATCCAGTTCCGCAGCTCGACTGCCATCAGCGAATCGAGGCCGAGTTCCAGCAGGGGCCGGTCGGCCTCCAGGCTCTCCGGGTCGGTGCCGAGTAGGCTGGCGGTCTTGGCCCGCACGGTCGCCTCGACCAGCCGCCGACGTTCGGCGGGGGCCGCTGCCCGCAGGGCTGCCGGTGAGATCGTAGTCGGCGTCTCACCGCTGGTGCCAGCCGTGGCTGACCGCAACAGGTGGGCAAACTTCGGCGGCACGTTGTCGGTGATGCCCAGGCCCCGCCAGAGCGTCCAGTCCATCCGCAGGACACTCAGCTGGGTTTCAAGCGAGGTGAGCGCATGGGCGAGGCAGTCCATCGCCTGCTGCACCGTGAAGGAGAGCACGCCCTGCCGCTCGAGTCGCGCGGCCAGTTCGTCCCGCCGGGAGAGATAACCGACCTCACCCAGGTGGCCCCAGTTGATCACCGTGGCCGGCAGGCCGAGAGCCCGGCGGTGATGGGCCAATCCATCGAGGGCGGCGTTGGCGGCGGCATAGTTGGCCTGGCCGGCATGGCCGAAGACGCTTGAAAGCGACGAGAACAGCACAAACTGGTCGAGGTCGAGGCCGAGTGTCTCCTGGTGCAGGTTCCAGCCACCGAGCAGCTTGGGCCAGAGCACCCGGTCGAGAGTGTTGTGGTCGAGATCGACCAGCAGCCGATCCTCGAGCACCATCGCGGTGTGGAAGATGCCTTTGAGAGGTTTTTCTTCAGCGGCGATTGTCGCCAGCACCCGTCGGACATCCTCGGGCCGGGTGATGTCTGCCGGCAGCAGCCGCACCCGGGTGCCCGCAGCTTCGATTGCTGCGATCGTGGCTGCGGCCTCGGCTGAGACCTGCAGGCTACGGCCGCCAAGGATCAGCGTGCCGGCCCCCTGCCTGGCCAGCCAGCGGGCCACCTCGAGGCCAAAGCCGCCAAGCCCCCCGGCCACCCAGTAGCTGGCGTTGGGATCGCAGTGGAACTGCCCCGGTTCGGGCGGCCGCACCGCCACTGGCGGCGTGCTGTAGTCAATCACCAATTTGCCGATGTGCCGGGCCTGCCGCATGTCCCGGAAGGCCGCGACTGCCTCGGCGGCCGGATGGACGGTCACCGGCAGCGGCTTGAGTTCTCCCGACTCGAATCGCTCGGGCAGACTCCGCAGCAGTTCGCCCATCCGGGCCGGCCGCTGTTTGAAGAGCTGATCGAGGTCGATCCCGAAGAAGGCGATGTTGTTCCGGAAGGCGTAGAGGCCGAGGGCCTCGTCGGCGTAGATGTCTCGTTTGCCGATTTCCAGGAACCTGCCACCGATGGCTAACGCCTCGATGCCCCGGGGGATCGCCTCGCCCGGCAGGCTGTTGAGGATGGCATCGACGCCGCCGGTCTGGCGGCGGGCCTCATCGGCAAAGCTGAGGCTGCGGGAATCAAGGACCAGCTCAGCCCCCTGCTCGCGGACAAAGGCCCGCTTCACCTCACTACCGGCGGTGGCCAGGATCCGGCCACCGGCCAGCTGCACCAGCTGCATGGCAGCCAGCCCGACGCCACCACTGGCGGCATGGATCAGCACCGATTCACCCGCTCTGATCCGGGCACACTCGTGTAACGCATGGATCGCCGTGAGAAATGCGATCGGCACCGCGGCAGCCTGCTGATGGCTGAGATTGCGGGGCTTGCGGGCGACCAGATCGGTGCCAACCACGACATGGGTGGCGAAGGCTCCCGGGGCAACCGCAATCACCTCATCCCCTGGTCGCCAATCGGTCACCTCGGAGCCGACCCGGCTGATGACACCGGAGCATTCACTGCCAAGCACCGGCCGACCGGGCGGCAGGCCGGGGTAGAGATCGAGTGCCTTCATCACGTCACTGAAGTTGAGCCCGGCGGCGTGGACGGCGATCTCCACCTCACCCGGCCCGATCGGGCGTGGATGGAAGAGCCGGTGCCCGAGGTCCTCGACGCCGGCGGTGGCAGCCGCCTCGAGCCGGGCTGGCAGTTGGTTGCTTGCGGCCCGGCAGGCGTCGGCATCCTGGTGCGGCACAAACCGCCGCACCCAGCGGTCACCATTCCGCAGCAGCACCTCGTCTTCGGTATCGTCACGGTGCAGTTCCTCCACCAGAGCTGCCAAGGCGGCGGCATCGGCGGCGGCCGGGATATCGATCAGGCGGGTTCGTAACCGGCCATATTCGCTCGCGATCACCCGGCCCATCCCGATCAGTGGCGTCTGGGCAACCTCGATGGCTTCAGCGACTGCCTCGAGGGTCTGCCCACCAGCTGTCACGAAAAAGCAGGGCAGCCGACCCTCAGGGCCTGCCTCTTCCCAGGCCTGCACGAGGTGGAGTGGTCCCCGACAGGACAGCAGTGTGCTCACCCGCAGTTGGCTCGGTGTCAGGCAGTGAACCTTGGTCGCGTCGAGCGCCCAGCAATAGATCACCCCGCCAATCGGCTCGCTGGCGACGGCCTGCAGCAGTTCGGCAAAGTCGGCCCGGCTGTCGGGGTTGAGGGTGAAGTTGCCATCATCATGCGTTGCGAACCGCTCACCCGGCCGCACGACGATGCAGTGGTCACCGACCGTTGCCAGCTGTTCAGCCAGTCGGTCGGCTCGACCATCGGTGTCAGCAAACAGCAGCCAGCAGACCGGCTCAGCTGCGTCGGCCACGGCGTCCGGTTCCTGCCGCACCCAGTCGAGCCGATAGACGAGGTCGGCGGTGGTTTCATCTGGCTCACTGCCGGCGACACGGTCGCTGATAAATCCCCGGATGGCCAGGCAGAGGCTGCCGTCGGCACCACGAATGTCGAGATCGGCGACGATCCGGTCGTCGCTGCGGTCGGTGATCTGCACATGGACCGTTGCAGTCGTCCCGGGCGATGCGACGCAATGCACCGCCCCGATCTCCCGCGGTAGGTAGAGCCCCGACACCGTATGATCGAAGTCGCGGTCGGCGGTGATCATGCCGTGGAAGCAGGCGTCGAGCAGGGCGGGATGGACGCGGTAACGCGCGACGTCGGCTGCGGTCTGCGGCGGCAGGGCAACATCGGCCAGGCATTCGCCGCTGCGGCGGCGGCCCGCTGTCAGGCCCCGGAACTGTTCGCCATAGTCGAGCCCGAGCCGGTGGCAGTAGGCATAGAGCCGTTCGCCGCCGAAGGCCTCGTTGCAGCGGCGGCTGACCGCGTCGAGGTCATCGGCCAGCGGTGGCACCGGGCCGGTCGCCGTGGCAATAGTGACGCTGGCCAAGTCGCTCCAGTCGGAGTCGGCGACCCCGCGGTGGGCAAAGCTCAGGCTACGGCGATCGGGCCGGTGACTACAGGCGAGCCAGCGGGGGTTCGCCTCGTCGTGTAGGCAGGCTTGTCGCAGCACCAGCCGCTCCAGTCGCACGGGAGCATCGGTGTCTTCAGCCAGTTCTCCTGCTGCGGCAATCGCGGCTTCCAGGTAGCCCGCCGCCGGATGGACGCAGGCACCTCGGACGAGGTGGTCGCTCAGGTAACGCTGCAGACGGAGATCGACGCGGCATTCCCAGCGGGCGGTCGGTGCCTCGGTACGGTCACCGAGCAACGGGTGAAGCGACCGGGCCTTCCGGGATTCGCGGGCTTCGGGCGACTCCTCCCGGAGGCGTTGGGTGAGAAACGGCTCCGGTGGTACCGGTAGGCGGCGGTGAGGCCGGGGGTGCAGTCGGCTGAAGTCGATCGGCAGACCGAGTGTATGAAGTCGGCCGAGCGAGTCGAGCATCGTGGCCACGTCGTCGGCGTCACGGCGGAGCGATGGGAGTGTTTCGACAGCAACGCCGGCTGCCTGAAAGCATTCATTGATTGCATAGGACAGCACAGGGTGCGGGCCGATCTCAATCGCCAGTGTCTTACCGGTGGTCGCCACACAGGCCATCGCGTCGGCAAACAGCACCGGCTGGCGGACGTTCTGCCACCAGTATTTGGCCCCCACGTCACCACCGTCGATCAGGCCACCGGTGACCGTCGAAAACAGCGGCACGCTGGTGGCTGTCGGGCTGAGATCGGCGAGTGAGGCCAGCAGTTCTTCCCGCACCGGCTCCATCAGCGGGCTGTGGAAGGCATATTCCACGCTGAGCCGCCGGCAGAAGACGCCGGCCGCCTCAAGCTGCTCAGCGAGTGTCGCAATGGCATCAGCCGGGCCCGAGAGGGTCAGCGATGTCGGGCCGTTGACGGCGGCAATACCCACTGGGCCGTCGTCTTCAGGAAGCCAGGCTCTGAGTTCATCGCGGCTCAGCCCGACGGCCAGCATGCCCCCCTGGGATGAGGCGAGGTCCATGGTGCGGCCCCGATGGAAGGCCACCTGGCAGGCCTCGTTGAATGAGAGGGCACCGGCCACATGGGCCGCTGCAATCTCACCGACACTGTGGCCGACGCAGGCGGCCGGTTCGATGCCCCACTGCTTCCAGACGGCGGCGATCCCGACCTGGATGGCGAAGATCGCCGGCTGGGCGAACCGGGTCAGCTGCAGCCGCGAGTCGGCCTCGTCCCGCAGGAGTTCCTCGACCAGCGACCAGTCGCCGTACCGCGAGAACTCTGCGCCACAGCGTTCGATCACCCGGCGGAAGCTGCCGCTGGAGGCAAACAGTCGCCGGCCCATGCCCCACCACTGCGGCCCTTGGCCGCTGAAGACAAAGACCAGCTCAGAAGCCTGCGGTCGGGCTGGACGCTTGTTGGCCGTTGCCTGGCTGGAGCTGGCTGCCAGTTGCCTCAACGTGCTGGCCAGATCAGCCCGGTCGGTGGCCACAACATGATCGCGAACCGGTCCGTCAGCCCGCCGGTGGGCGAGGAAGGCGGCGACGTCGGGCAGGCTGACGGTGCGGCCCGCACCCTCCAGCCAGTCAGCCAGCAGACCGGCACTGGCGGTGAGGGCCTTGTGGCTGCGGGCAGCCAGTGGCACCAACAGCGGTTCGCTCACCCATTCCGAGGCAGGATCACGACGGGGCGAGGTAGTCGCGGCTGGCGGCTCTTCCAGCAGCACATGGGCGTTGGCGCCTCCGTAGCCAAAGCCATTGACGCCGGCGATGCGGCGGGCCGGTCGGCCGGATGCCGCCGTGACGGTCCAGTCTCGGCTGGTTGTGGGAACCGCCAGGCCGAGTCGCTTAAAGTCGATTGCAGGGTTCGCCTGCTTGAGGTGCAGATGGGCCGGGATGCGGCGGTGATAGACCATCAGGGCTGCCTTGATCAGGCTGGCGATGCCGGCGGCGGCCTCGAGGTGGCCGATGTTGGTCTTCACCGAACCGATCAGGCAGGGGCTGTCGGATGGTCGGCCCGCCCCCACGATGCTGCCGATCGCATTGGCCTCGATGGGGTCACCGACCGGTGTGCCGGTGCCATGGGCCTCGACATAGCCAATCTCAGCCGGCGTGACACCGGCCTTGCGGCAGGCTTCATGGATCAGCTGCTGCTGGGCGTCGCCACTAGGAACGGTCAGGCCTGGGGTGCGGCCGTCCTGATTACTGGCGGTGCTGCGGATGACCGCATAGATCAAGTCACCGTCCGCCAGGGCGTCGCGGAGCGGCTTGATCAGCACCATGCCGGCCCCCTCGCTGCGGACATAGCCGTTGGCGGCGGCGTCGAAGGTCTTGCAGCGGCCGTCGGGCGAGAGCACGCCGAGCTGGCTGAAGGCGACCGTGAAGTCGGGCATCAGTAGGGCGTTGACGCCCCCGGCGAGCGCCATGCGGCTCTCACCCCGGCGGATCGACTCGCAGGCCAGATGCACCGCCACCAGCGACGAGGAGCAGGCGGTGTCGACCGCCAGGCTCGGCCCGTGCAGATCAAAGCAGTACGAGATGCGGTTGGCGGCGATGCTCGAGGACCCACCAGTATTGCTGTAGGGCGTGATCACTCCCCGGTCGCGGAAGCTGAGCGTGGCGACGGCATGGTCGAAGGAGGAGATGCCGACGAACACCCCGACATCGCGGCCGTCGATGAGGCTCGGGGACGTGCCGGCATCTTCGATGGCCCGCCACGCGACCTCCAGCAGCATCCGCTGCTGCGGATCCATCAGGGCTGCCTCACGGGGGGAGATACCAAAGGCCCGCGGATCAAAGGCGTCGATGTCAGTGACATGGCCGCCCCACCGGCTCAGCAGCTTGCCGGGGGCGGCGTCACCCGGCTGGAAAAACTTGGCCGTGCTCCAGCGGTCCTCCGGCGTTTCGGTGATGGCGTCGCGGCCTTCTTCAAGCAGCTGCCAGAATGACTGCCAGTCATTGGCTCCGCCCGGTAGCCGGCAGCCGATGCCGACAATCGCCAGTGGCTCACTGGGCTCGTTCCGCTTTCCACGGGATGCTCGCGTCTGCTTCTGGCTGGACGACCGCTGATCGGCAGAGCCGAAGCGAGGGGTGGGATTTGTGTCAAACGTCATCAACGTCAGGTCCGTGACAGGAGGGAAGCGAGGGGAGCGAACAGGGGTGGCATCAAGTGATTTCGCGGAAGGCGGCCGTGGGCTGGAGCCGGGCGGCGCGGCGAGCGGGCAGCCAGGCGCCGAGCAGGCCGATGCCGATGGCAATCACCATGCCCTGGGCCATGATTGGCAAGTCGATTGCCGGCACGAGCATGCCACCCGCTGCGGCACTTCGGCTGAGCAGGCCAGTCAGGGCGAAGGCGGCGAGGCCGCCGAGCACAGCGGCAGCTCCGGCCAAGCAGAGTGATTCAGCCAGGATCATCAGCACGATTCGGCGTCGGGGCCAGCCGATGGCCCGCAGGATGCCGATTTCGCGGGTCCGCTCATGGACGCTTGTCAGCATGGTGTTGAGGGTGCCAACACCGCCGATCATGATCGCCACCAGCGAGGTCATCCAGGCCATCGCGTCGGCCAGTTTGAGCCGGGTGTCGGTGCGGACAAAGTCGGCCGTTGCCAAGGCCAGCAGGCGGGGGTCGAGGGCTTCGATGGCGGCCGTGGCTGCTGCTGGATCGGGCGGCCCGCCGGCCCGGTCGAGCACAACGTTGACGTAGGTTACCTGGCCGTCGCGGCCGGTCAGTCGTTGCAGCTGCGCCAATGGCAGGATCAGGGAGCCGTTCTCCCAGACGCTGCGGCTCCGGAAGATACCGGCAACTCGGAAAGGCTCATCGAAAATCGAGAGCCGATCGCCCGGTCTGACGGTGAGCCGCTGGGCGAGGTTCTGCCCCACCAGCAGTTCACGGTCTCCCCTCTGCGAAAACCGGACAGAGGCATCAGTGGCCTTTCCATAGCTGGCCGATTCGTAGTCATCCAGTAGCCAAGAATCACGCTCCAGCCCCATGGTGGGGATGCCGTAGATCCCCTGCTCTTCCAGAGAGAGCGTTTCCAGCAGTACGCCAGCAGCCCGGTTGATTGCCGGTACTTCAGCCAGCCGACCGACTACCTCTGCATCGACGGCACTGCTCAATCGGTCGGCTGAGCCCTGCCGTGTCATCGCCGTCGCGAGAGCAGCGACGGTCAGCCCGGTCCGGAAGGGCCGGCGAACGACGTTGCGATAGATGAGTTCCGGAAACCGCATCGAAGGCCCCAACCACCCTGCATCCATTCAGGAGGATCGCCAGCGGACCTCCATCCAATCCAGTAAGCCCCCGAAACGGTGGGTCGGCAAATCGGCGGAGACTGCAACAAGAGCGGTTTGGCGGAAAAGTTGACCGGTTACACCGATGAATCGGATTGCACGATCAGGCCGGGCGGCGCTTGGGTGTGCGAAGGATGGGATGACCTTGCGGTCCCAACAGGCGGCAGTTTTGGCGGCTCGGCAGGTTGACAGGGTGGACTGAGGCGTCAGGAGGGAAGCGGTAATGCCTATCGGTCAATCGGGAAACAAGGGTGCGGCCGGTTGTCCCTGCCGATTTTCATAAGCATGGTTTTCGACAGAAAAATGAGCGTGTTGAACCGAGGACAGTCGGACGCGGTGCGACGTACACGGACTGTCGTGCAGTTGGTGACTGCCAGTTGCCTCTGGTTGGCTGCGGTGAGCTGTCAGGCCCTTGAGCCAAAGGAACTTCACACCGATCGAGATGCGTTCACGCCCTCAACATTCACCGTTGAGCCAGGTCAGGTG
>RFVE01000079.1 GCA_009922585.1 Planctomycetia bacterium | reverse complement strand
TGAAGACAACGTTCTGTTTTGCTCTGACGCTACTCTCGGTTTGTCTTTCATTCGCCACGCCTTCGCTCGCACAGGAAAAAACAATGCTGCCCCGCTGCTTTTTTGACATCACCGCCGACGGCCAGCCACTAGGACGCATCGTCATGGAACTGCGGTCAGACGTGGTGCCGAAGACGGCGGAAAACTTCCGAGCCCTATGCACTGGTGAAAAGGGCTACGGCTACAAAGGGAGTTCCTTCCATCGCGTGATTCCTGAGTTCATGTGCCAGGGCGGCGACTTCACCAACCACAACGGCACGGGCGGGAAGTCGATCTACGGCGAAAAGTTTGCTGACGAAAACTTCACGCTCAAGCACACCGGTCCGGGGGTGCTCAGCATGGCCAATGCAGGCCCCAACACCAACGGCTCGCAGTTCTTCCTTTGCACGGTCAAGACCGCCTGGCTCGATGGCAAGCACGTAGTCTTTGGCCAGGTTGTGGAAGGGATGGATGTGGTGAAGAAGATTGAATCCTTCGGCTCAGGCTCCGGCCGCACCCGCGCCAAAATTGAGATCGCCGACTGTGGTGAACTTCCCCAGGAATAAGCAGTCATAGCGGTTGTCAACCACTACGAACCGCGGCACGGGGTTTACGCCCGGTGGTTCTCCTGGTGTCAGTCAAACGAAGCCGAACGGTTTTGGCAGGTGCAGCCTAGCGTGCGGCTGCAATCTGAGTGTGTTGTGCTTCCGTCTGGTACTGGTAAGCCAGAGACACCGCATGCCCCAAGCCTGCAAGGATGACTGCGATGATCGCTAGCCCGTAAAGGCTCCGACGAGTCGTCTGCATTTCCCGCTGGCAAATTTCATTTTTTTGCCGTCGCAGTTCCATCGCGAACGCTACTGCTTCTTTGTGTGTCATCGTTGTCTCCTTCTGCCGCAGTCGGCCGAATTACCCGCCAAACACACTACGCAGCCCCGGAGAGAAACGTTCGTCTTGATGTCTCACCCGGGCTTGCTTTTCCCTGTCGCCCCGGCTGTATTTTTCGCATCAGCAGCCGACTGGGAGTCGCGAGAACTCTTTTTGCCGCTTCAACCGCTCGGTCCTCAGCTTTGGCCTATTTGGACACTTGTGGCTTTTCGCCGCGTCACCCTGTAGGCCAATGCCCGTGAAGACGTCGGCCCACGGATCGAGCCGCAGGGGTTCCCTGGGCCGGACGCTCCATGGCCCCAACAAGGCCGACACCATCGCGTGCTTTTGACCGCCCTCAGTCGGCGGCCACCGCGCGTGAGTCGCGGCTGCCGACAAACTTCCAACCCTCTTTCGCCTTGGTCACAACATTGCACTGCGTGGCAATTTTCCAGAGGGCCTTGGGGATTGGCGTGGAGTCGTAGAGGTAGAGGTGAGGGAAGTGCTCGCGAATCGCGCGGGTGGCCTTTGCGGCGTTGTAGTGGGGAATCCGCGCATCGATGTGATGGGCGACATGCGTGCTGCCGATGCGGTGATGCAGGAAGTCGAGCAGCCCGCCATAGGGGCGATCAATGGTCATGAATGCTCCCTTCACCCATGTCCATTCGTCATCCTCAAAGTGCGGCACATCGGCATCTGTGTGCTGCAGCCACGTGTAGAGCACCAGCCAGAAATTCACCACCAGGTAGGGGCCGACGTAGAGGGCAAGCACCGGCACAATACCGGCATACGAAACCCACCAGCCGAGCAGGCCGAGCATGGCGAGCACCCCAAGGTCGGAGAGCCAGACTTTGCGACGCCACTGCCCAGGAAACAGCTCGGCCGAGAATGGTCTCAGGGGCCAAAAGTGATTGGTCCAGCCGCGCGCCGGGCCGCCGGTGACACCCGTCAGCAGATAACTGGGCCAGCCAAAGAGAAAACGACTTGTCATGATGAAGACAGCGAAGGCCTCATCACCAATAGCTTCATGCCACTGTTGCCACGCCTGACCAGCTGGCGTAGTGTCCCGTCGCGGCACAAACGTTTCGCCAAGGTCAAGGTGGTTGGTACGCGCATGGTGCAGGGCATGGCTCCGCTGCCAGGAGAAATAGGGGACCAGCAGCCCGCTGTGAAGCACGAAGCCAATGAGGTCCTGCAGCCAGTTGTGTCTGGTAAAGGCCCGATGACCGCATTCGTGGGCGACCACCCAGCAACCAGTGGCGGCCGTCCCGACAACAATCGCATTGGCCACCCAGACTGGCAGCCAGTGCCATGTCATCGGGACGAACGCGTAGAAGAGCAGTCCACTGCCGATCGTCATCACCAATGAGGCAGCGAGGTAACTGGAGGATTTGACGAGGCTGCGTTCAAAACACTCCGCCGGAATCACCGCAAGCACCTCCTTTTTCGTGGGATAGGTCTTTTCGGCAGTCGTTTCGCAGGATTCTTCGTAGACAAGCGGTTCCAGCGACGATGGTTCTTTCTGATCACAGACAAGTGGCACGACAGGACAATCCTTAACCTGGTCAAAGTAATGTTTGCGTGACCACTGCGGCCGTTCTCACAGGCGACAAACCATGAGCCACCAGCAGGGCACGATAGTGACACGACTTCCCGCAGGGCCGTGATGGCCGTTATTTGGGGAAAGCGGCAAGCATACCGTGAAGCCAGCCAAATTCGGATGGCAATTTGCTCCTTGCTCCCCGTGAAGGAGGGGCCGCGCTGCGGTGCTTCCCGAGCGGGAACCGTCAATTTCTGCAGGCCTGGCCCGGCTATAGTAGCGAAGTCGGGTGCATGAGCCTTCGTGACCCACGGGCAGCCTCTTCACAGAAACACAACAAATGTCTCGTAACGGCGGCTATCCGTGCCCACAAGAGTATCCGCTCGAGCGCCGGCTGGGCAGGAACTACACCTGTAACGTCGCTGAGATTCTCAATGCGGAAAACAAATTGCGAATCGCTGCCAAACTGGGCCTGCACAGCTCTGACTACGCTCTCGTGATCGTCAGCTTCAGCGATCGAGGCAGTATCGGCCAGTCACTCTGGCTGAGCTACGCCCGCCAAGACGAACCTGTCCGCAAAGTTGTCGAAGGGATCTGGCTCCAGCTCAGTCGCGACTTTAGCGCAAACGATAGCCCGCTCCCAGAAATCACCAAGGTCATCGTGACCAACGCCTTCAAGGATCGACCCGACCAGGGACAGCGTTGGGAAGACCTCTACTGTGGGTAGCGGCCAGCCACTCAGCGAGCAGCGGGCTTGACGAGTGCTGATCAACTGCTTCGGCAGGCAAGCAGGCAGGCAGCCGGCCTCGACCACGATTTTAAAAATCACCACGGTACGGGCAGCAAAAGTGGGGCGTGGAGCAGGAGGCGGGAACCCAGTGCGTTACCCGCCCGCACACCATCAAACCCGCCTCAGTCCCTGCACCCGCCGCCAGGCCGACAACTGGCCCAGATGCATGTTTTCATGGGCCGCCAGCACAAACACAAAACAATCCCCCAGCGTTGGCAGAAAGCCGCGAACCGCTTCCAGCGGGGTGGCTTCTGACCAGCGTGAGGCAGGCACACCCGGCAACGCGGCTGCAATTTGGGCATGGGAATCTTCGAGGGCCCGCAACAGCGTCGCTTTGGTTGGATAGCGGCTGCTGTCATTCGAAGGTGATGAATTCCAGTCAAAGATCGCTGGCCAGTCTGCCGGACAAACCGGCTCGAGCCCAAGCATGCTGCCGAGCATGTCGGCGGTGCAGGCCAGGTGTCCCAGCACCCAGGCGGCATGATTCATTTCCGGCGCAGGCTGGAAAGCCATCTGCTCGTCCGGAATGTCGGCGACTAGTCGTTGGGCATAGCCAAGATTAAGCGACCAGGTATGCAACAGCGGGTTGGTCATCATGAATAATTCACATGTTCCGAGGGAAGTGGTTCGGTATCAGCGGATTGTAACCAGGACTGCAAGGACCGTGGTTGGCAAGGCTGCTATCGTGAGAAGGAGCCCTACCATGATTGCCTTGCAAACGAATCCCGATGACCAACTGCCGCCGGATGGCTACGGTCAAGCCCACACCGACCCTCCTGAAGGCTATGACTCGTGGCCGGAATACATGCAAGACATCTCCGCACAGGCACATGCAGCAATGACAACGGCAGCCAATGCGGCAGCAACAAGCCTGCTGGTCTTCAAGTCAGTCCACCATCAGAACACGGCTCGAGTGGCTGAGGCGATGGCGGAGGTGCTCAGGGCTGACTGTCTCGCACCAGCCGACTGCCCGTACGAACGACTGGCCGAGTGCAAGCTGCTGGGGATCGGCTCGGGCATCTATTACGGCCGAGTTCATGCTGAGCTTTGGCGGTGGGTGCGTGACCTGCCGGGCCGTTCCGGCCCCAAGCCGGCCGTCTTCATCTTCAGCACTTCCGGCCTGCCGATCTTTGCCCGGCTCTGGCATCGCCCGCTCAAGATGGCGCTTACCCGCAAGGGTTTTTCCGTGCTCGATGAATTCGCCTGCCGAGGGTTCGACACCTGGGGGCCGCTTTGGCTGGCCGGCGGGCTGAACAGATGCCACCCCAACGAGCAGGACCTGAAGCAGGCCCGTGAGTTTGCCCGGCGGATGGTGAAGTAGAGTAGGGAGATGGTCATTTTTCCCACCGGAGCCCCACTGCATGGACAGCACAACCACCGAGCCGGCAGAACAGTCTTTGGCTACCGTACTGGCCGAGATTCATGCCGACCTACTGAACGAACGCAGCGGAGAAGTTGCCAACTACATCCCCGAACTCGCTCGGGTCGATCCCGATTCGTTTGGCATTGGCGTGGTAGCCGTTGATGGCCGCTCGCTCGCCGTGGGGGATGCCGAGTTGCCCTTCACAATCCAGTCAGCTTCCAAGCCATTTGTTTACGGGATGGCCGTTGAAGAGCACAGCCGCGACGGAGTGCTGGCCAAAATTGGGGTACAGCCAGTTGAAGAAGCCTTCAACGCCATTGCCCTCGACGAGGCGACCAACCGGCCCTTCAACCCGATGATCAACGCTGGGGCGATCGCCGCCACCGACCTGCTCGGGGGCGACACTGCCGAAGACCGGCTCGCCCGGCTGTTGGCCGTGTTTGAGCGGGGCTGCGGGCATCCGGTGGAAGTGGACGAGCAGGTCTTCGCCTCTGAGCGGGCCACCGGCGAACGCGACCGAGCGCTTGCCCATCTGATGCGAAGCTTTGGCATGATCAGCGATCGGCTGGAAGAGACGCTGGAGCTTTACTTCAGGCAGTGCAGCATCAAAGTGACCTGCCGTGATCTGGCAGTGCTCGGGGCCACCCTCGCCAATCAGGGCGTCAACCCGATCACTCGCCAACGAATGCTTTCAGCCAGTACCGTCCGCGACGTCCTCAGCGTGATGCACGCCTGTGGCATGTATAATTTCTCAGGCGAGTGGGATCTCCGCATCGGCATTCCGGCCAAAAGTGGTGTCGGAGGCGGAATCGTTGGAGCCATCCCCGGCCTCGGCGGGATCGCCACCTTCTCGCCCCGGCTTGACGCATCTCTTCGATGACCGCCAGTTGCGGGATCAGACCCTGGCCCGGTTCGGTGAGTGAGCGAGAGGGACGCGGCGCGTTACCCGACCACGGTGATCCAGTCAGCGGCCCGGGGCAGCCCAGACCCAGGCGAGCAGGTCGTAGATCAGCCGGTTCGGCCCCAGCACCAGCCAGACGAGCAGTAAGGCGACGGCCAGCCAGCTGCCTCCGATGAACAGCCCGCGGCAGATGCGGCGATGACGCTGTCGGACCGTGAGTGGCATGGCGATGTATGAGCAGAAATTATTGGTGGCAAACGGCACGGTCCAGCAGCCGCCAATCAGCGTGTGCTCCACTACGCAGACGCCAGTTGCCAGCGTGCGGACGGACGGCCTATCGTAACAAGCGTCCCAACGGCATCGCTTCCCGGCCCTCCGCAGAAATGCCGCGGCTGGCTGCTCTGAACATCCACTCGGAACCCTCTCGACATGTGCGGCCGCTACACGCTTCACTGTTCAGCCGCCGCCGTCGCCAACCGCTTTGGGGTATCCCCGCCCAGCCTGCTGCCGCAGCGGTACAACATCGCCCCGTCCCAGCGAGTGCTGGCCATCCGTCAGCGGGCGAACGGCAAGCGAGAGCTGGTGCCACTCTCTTGGGGGCTGGTGCCGTTCTGGGCTGACGACCCCACCATTGGCAACAGGCTGATCAACGCTCGAGCCGAAACTGCTGCCACGCAGGCCGAAGGCCGCCACAAACAGCCCTGGTACATCCAGCTGGCCTCTGGCCAACCGTTCGGGTTTGCCGGCCTCTGGGAACGCTGGGAGAAGGGGGGCACGCCAATTCATTCCTGCACCGTGCTGACCTGCCCGGCCAACAGCCTCATGCAGCCCATTCACAACCGCATGCCCGTTATTCTGCCGGCAGAGCATGAGGCCGCCTGGCTCGATTCCAACGCCCATGACACAGCCCAGTTGTCGCAGCTGCTCAAGCCCTTGCCGGCTGCTGCGATGACGGCCTACCGGGTCGGCAGCCTCGTCAACAGCCCCAGACTCGACACGGCAGGCTGCATTCAGTCGCTGCCCGAAAGTGGCGGAAATGCTGCTGTGCAACGCAGCCTGTGGTGACTGGCCTTCGCAAGCAGTGCTGCGGGCCGGTTCAGCCGGCTGACGTCTCGCCCTGAACGGTCACGACCAGCGACCTCGACCCGCCCCGGTCGCGGTGTTCACAGAGATAGATGCCCTGCCAGGTACCGAGGCAGAGCCGGCCGTCACGAATCGGCACCGTCACCGAACTACCCATCATCGACGCCTTGACGTGGGCCGGCATGTCGTCTGGGCCTTCACAGGTGTGGGTGTAGGGCAGATCCTCCGGTGCAATCGCATCGAGGGCCATCGCCAGATCTCGCGGCACATCAGGGTCGGCATTTTCGTTGATCGAGAGGCTTGCTGACGTGTGCCGGATGAAGACATGCAGCAGCCCCACCTGAAAACGACCAAGCTCGGGAACCGCCTCCACCACCTCACGGGTCACGAGATGACAGCCACGTCGCCGCGGTGCCAGCCGAATCTCTTGTTGCAGCCATGCCATGAGTGCTTTGTGCCATGGCCGCTGCGTGGCTGCAAGCACAGCTGCCGACGGGGCTGGCAAAAGGCGTGTCCCAGATCGACGGCACTCACGATGCCGGCAGTTCAAGGCAGCGACCGATCCGCTCGAGGATGGTCGCGATGATCGGCCGGTCACTGGCCGGGCGTTGAGGACTGTCGGGGTGGGTGTTGTCGCTTTGAATGAGCCCCCGCAGGTTGAGCGCCTGCGCCATTGAATGCTTGTAGGCCGGCACCGGATCGCGGAAGGCAAAGTCGCCCAGGGCCTGGAGGGCGTCATCGAGCTCGTCAAAGCGACTGTCACCCGCCGCCCACCAGCGGTCCCGCTGGGCGAAGGCCTCGGGCCAGGCGGTTGAAAGACCAAGCAGCCAGTCGCTGCCGTACCGCACCATGTCGATGGCAAGATCATTCCCAGTGAACACCTGAAACTCGGGCCGCAGCCGATCACGGAGGGCCAGCCGCTCCCACTCCAGCTGCCGCGAGAGCGACGAGTGCTTTGCCCCGATGCAGTTCGGAATCTGCACCAGCTCAGCGTAGGCCTCCAGACCCAGCACCCGACCGCTGGGCACAAAGGCTGTGGCAAGTTCGAACCCGATGAACCGCGGCACCTGCTCGGCCAGCTGCCGGTACCGCGCGATGAAGTCGGCATCGCTCCCGGCCGTCAGGCCGAATGAGGGAAAGATCACCGGCAGCGCATCGACTGCGGCGATCATCCCAAACTGTCGGCCATAGGCAGCGGCGTCGAAGGCGGCCCCCGGGGCATCGACTACGCATGCCCCGGCGACCAGCTCGCCGTCGCCGACCACCTCACGGGCCAGCCGAAGCGCATTTTCCCGCGTGGCGTCATCAATCAGCTGGACAAAGCCGGTATCCATATTGACTGCCGGGGTGATACCAGCGGCAGCCGTCCGGGCCACATGGGCCGCGAAACCTTCCCAGTCGATTCGGCCGGCGGCAGTGAAGGGGAGCAGAATTGCCGACATGCCGCGAATCGAACGGCGGAGCCGGACCAGTCTAGATGGATCAACAGTCATGGCAGCTTTCGGGGCAGGGGAGGGCAACGCCGGCGACATGGACGGCCGCGAACATGCCTGATAGTATCCACTTAGTTATGTCGGCCACAACTCCCAGCTTTCCGCGCATCGCCCGGTTTCGAACCGCAGCCAACCTGCGGAACCATCTGGCCACGCTGGGGGCCCCGCTGCCGCTGGATGACGAGCCGCTGTCGGCGGAGACCGGCTCGCCGCTGGCCCAGCCGATCGAGATTGGTGGCCGACGGGTCGGCAACCGCTGGTGCATCCATCCCATGGAAGGCTGGGACGCCACGACCGCAGGCCTACCGTCCGACACGCTGCTCCGCCGCTGGCGACGCTTTGGTGAAAGTGGGGCCAAGCTCGTCTGGGGCGGCGAGGCTGTCGCAGTGGTCGCCGAAGGCCGTGCCAACCCGAACCAGCTGCTCGCCCCCGCCTGTGGCGCTGATGGCTTCGCCCACCTGTTGGCTGCGGTTTGCGAGCCACATCGCCAACAGTTTGGTGGGACGGACGACCTGCTGGTGGCCCTGCAGCTGACGCACTCCGGCCGGTTCTCTAAACCGACCACAGCCGGCCGCCGCCCCCGCATCGCCTATCACCATCCGCTGCTCGATGCCCGCCATGGGGTGCCGACCGAGGACGCCGGCTGCGTGGTCTCCGACGACGACGTCGAGCGGCTGATCGAGGCCTACTTATCCGCGGCACGGGATGCCGCCGCCGCAGGCTTTGACATGGTCGATATCAAGGCCTGTCACGGCTATCTGCTGCACGAGTTTCTCTCGGCCCGTCGCCGGCCGGGCCGATTTGGGGGCGACTATCACGGCCGCACGCGGCTGCTCAAGACGATCATTGAGCGAGTACGGCAGGAGTGTCCCGGTCTCATTATCGGTGTCCGGCTGTCACTGTTTGACACCGTGCCCTGGCACAAAGTTGATGACCATGGTGAACCCTGGCCGTACGCCGACATGCTGCCGTACGACTGTGGCTTTGGGGTCGATGCGAATGACCCTCTGAAGGTCGATCTCACCGAACCACTTAAGTTACTCGCTGAGCTTCGTGACCTCGGCGTCACCACCGTAAACCTCTCTGCCGGCAGTCCCTATACCGTGCCGCACCTCCAGCGGCCGGCTGCCTTCCCACCGTCCGACGGCTATCCACCGCCAGAGGATCCGCTGATCGGGGTCTGGCGAATGCTCGATGCCGCCCGGCAGGCCAAGCAGGCGGTGCCGGAACTGGTCTATGTCGGCACTGGCTTTACTTACCTGCAGGAGTATCTACCGCACGTGGCCCAAGCAGTGGTTCGTGACGGCTGGGTCGACATGGTCGGCCTCGGCCGGATGGTGCTCTCGTATCCCGCGTTGCCGGCTGATGTGCTGGCCGGGCGACCCACCAGTCGCACCCTCGTCTGCCGTACCTTCAGCGACTGCACCACCGCCCCCCGGCATGGCCTGCGTAGCGGCTGCTACCCGCTTGATGCCTTCTACAAGAAGTTAGAGCCTGAAGCAGCCGAGCTGAAGGCGATTAAGGCCCGCTGACGGCTTGCTCACACCGGCGGCGGGCAGCCATTGACCAGCCAGCCGCAGGGCAGCTGGTCGGCCTGGTAGATCACGATACGCTCGGGGGCATAGGCCTTCTGGTAGTACCCCAGGAACTGCTCGAATGCATCCCACTGCCAGCTGCCAAAGATATCGGCGATGCCGCAGGGGTTGGCCTTGCCGCTGGCTGACTCGCCACCCAGGCAGTCGCTACCGAGCTGCGAAATCGCAAAGGCCGGCCAGCCACCGATCTTGTCGGGCTTGACGATGGCATCGGCATGGCCGGCCAGAGCATCCTGAAAAGCCGCGAAAGCCGCAGCCGCGTTGTCCTGATGATTGGCAAACAGCGGATTGAGTACGTTCTTGGCGTCGGAATAGTACTCATAGACATTGGTCATCGGGGCGGCCCAGGAACTTTTCACCGCCATACCACCGATGGGGCTGATCTCGGCATAGGAGATTCCCTCGGCATCGAGGGCATCGGCAAATGGCGTAATGAACGTCTCCATGATGGTGGCCGCCTTCAGCTCGGGGTAGGGCTGGCTGACGCCGACAAAGTTCTCGACATCGACCCCGATCAGCAGCGGCTGCGTGTGCGTAAAACCCGCCAGATACTCGGCCGCCATCGCCACCGTCGTCTCGGTGCCAAAGGTCAGAAGCAGCCCCGGCTGCAGGCTGGCCGCCTCAGCAGCGGTGAGAAACTGCTGCACATAACCTTCAGCATCGGCGGGCAGGGTGTCGGTCGTGGTGCCAAAGTCAACGCTGATCATCACGGTGCCGATGTCCTTGGCGGTGGCAAAATCGATGATCGCCCCGGTGTAGTCGCTCCAGGCCTGCGGCTGAAACAGCTCACCTAACGGAGCCTTGTAGCCCTCATGCCAGAGCACCAGTTCGGGTGTAGGCAGGGGGCCCGCCTCGACCACCACCGACGATGCCGCGGCTGATGCCTGCTGGCCGTTCCAGCCAACCAGGGTGAAGGCGGGCTGCTCAGCGGCAGCATTGGCCGGTGGCACCCACCGCAGCTGGTCACTCGGTGTGACCACCCGCTGCTGCAGTTGCTTCAGCAGCACCGACGGCGAGGAGGTTGCCGGCGGCGTCGAGATATCGACCCAGTCGGTGCCGGTCCACTTCTCGACCCGACCCGAGGCGACCGCCGAGACGACAAACGACAGATCGGGCTGGCCGTTGACCGCTGCGATACGCATCTCGGCGTTTGAGAACACCACAGGACTTGGCCCAATCGGACCGTCGAGCACCACCGTTGTCACCGGTCGCAGCGTCGGCCGCGACACCGGTGTAGGGGTCGCCGTCGGGAGCGGAGCAATCGTCGGCGTCAGCACCGCTCCCGGATCAAAGCTCGACAGCGGGTCGATCAAATCCTGATGCCAGTAGACCCCGGCTGCAAAGGGAAGTTCGCCCTGATGATGACTGGGCCAGGGAGGCGATGGATTCCGCTGCTGGGGCAGAGTCGTCAACTGGCCGGGATTGTCATGGGCCGACTGGACCGCATAGGGCAGGTCCTGCCCCGGAAAGAAGGCCACCGTGTCAGTGGTCACGCTGCCCGGAACCGCTCCCGGGTTGTTGATTGCATACTGCTGTCCCAGAAAGCCGTCGATCAGCCCGTTGTGATACAGCATGGAAAGAAAGTTCCACTCGCCATGAGGATTGGCAGGCGAGGGCTTGCTGTTGTTGGTCTGGGGCAGGGGGTCGAGGCCCAGCGAGGCAAGATAGGGGGTGTCGCCAGCACCCTTGAGAATCGTCTGCGAGTTGTAATAGCCCTCCGTCGGATGGCCGAGCGTTTTGAAGATGCTGCTGGAGACGACAGGAATGATCAGCATCGGTGTGGTTCCCAGCGACACCTCATTGAGCACCTGACGGCCGGCCCAGAGCACCGCGGTGATGCCGGCATAGACCTCAGCAGTCGGCGCATGCCCCGGACCAAACTCGAAGTCCTGGCTCCAGATCACATAGCCGCCATCGGCCGTGGGCGTTGCCTCTGCCGGCCGGGGAAACTCTGAGCCGAGCTGGCCTGGCGCCGTGGCATGATTCACCATAACGGCGTTGAGGATCTCCGTGGCCAGTGCCAGCCGGCGGCTAGCTGGCACCGGGTCAGCCGTGCTGAACAGGTGGCTGATGAACGGCCAGAGATTTTTGCCAGCGGCGTCCTGCCCCTGTAGCGCAACCGACTGACCGACGACACGGGCAGCGACAGTGGTCGCTTCGTGCGGCCAGT
>RFVE01000078.1 GCA_009922585.1 Planctomycetia bacterium | reverse complement strand
TGTCCTTGTCCTTGAAGCCCGAGGCGCGAGCCGAGGGAATACGGTTCCGGAACCCCAAAGCGGTTTTCCTCAGCTTGCGCTTCGGGCTTCTAAGCAGGCGAGCTTGGGAGCAGAGAAGTCGCATCATCAGAACGTGCGCCCAAGGGATACCACGGGGCCTCAACACGCTGAAAACGAAGTAATTGTCTTTGCCGGATAGCATTGCCAGAGATGGTCTGCTGGCCTGGAAGTCGCCGGGCGGGAGCCGGCCGCCGGCGGGACGAGTTGATACGGCATCAACGATGCTGCCAATTCAGTCGTCTCCATCTTTGGATTCTTGAGGTTTTCCATCCGTCAGCCTGTGGCCAGGCTCGCTGCCGTGCCCGGAGCCGATGCCTTCCGCGGCTGGCGTTGCCAGGTGCTAAACTAGAGGGATGAGCATTTCAGAATCTGCATGTGTTGGTGTTTCTGGCGCTGACGACAAGTCTTCGAACGGACGCCCCTCGCCCGTTGATCAGCCCCGGATTGAACGGGCGGTGCGAGAAATCCTTGCCGCTGTCGGTGAAGATCCCGACCGTGAGGGACTGCTTGAGACGCCAGCCCGCGTCGCCCGCATGTATGCCGAGATGTTCAGCGGGCTGCATGAAGACCCGCGGCGGCACCTCGGTAAGGCGTTCACAGAAAAATACGACGAGCTCGTGCTGGTCCGCGACATCGCTTTCAACAGCGTTTGTGAACACCATCTGCTGCCGTTCATGGGGCAGGCTCATATTGGCTATATCCCCAACGGCCGGGTGCTGGGCCTCAGCAAGCTCGCCCGCGTAGTCGAGGTTGTCTCGCACCGCCCGCAAGTTCAGGAGCGGATGACCGAGGAGATTGCCGGCCTCCTCGAGCATGACCTTGGGGCTAAGGGGGTGGCGGTCGTGATCGAAGCGTCCCACACCTGCATGACGATTCGCGGGGTCCGAAAACCTGGCAGCCTCTGTGTCACCTCGGCCATGAAAGGCATCTTTCGGTCGAACGTTTCGAGTCGCGCCGAGGTCATGTCGTTGATCTACGGCAAACGGTAGGAATACAAAGTGCGGCCGCCCCGTCGACCGCTGGATGGTCCCGCAGCGGGAACCGAACAGTGGGGCTGGTGAGGCGGCAGGGAGGAACTGGCGGGTGACGCTGCTGATTGACTTTCTCTGCCGATTCAGTGGAGGACTGGCCCTCGCTCTCTGCCTTACCTCGACCACTCTGGTACCGGGCGGATTTTTTCGAGTGAATCTGCTGGTGGTGTTGGGGCTGGCCACCTTTGCCGGTCTGCTTGCCTCGACCGTCGGCCTGACAACAGTCGTCTGGTTGATGGTGGTTGCCGCTGCCGCTGCCTGGGGGGGCAGTATCCTCATGTACGCCGACCGTCGCCATGGCGGACTGGTCTGTTGTGGATTGGCTGCCGTCTGCGGTGGTTTGGCGACAGTTCTGGTTGGGGATCCAACAACTGCCGCCAGTGTTCCCCGGCTGTTGTCGGGTTGCCTGATCGGTCTGACAGTCAATGCGATGCTGCTGGGCCATTGGTATCTCAATGCGCCCGGGATGCGAGTCGATGCCCTCCGCCGGTCAATCGATCAGACGCTGCTCGCCTGGGGGCTGCTACTCGCCGTCACGTTGGCAGCAGTCGGCTGGCAGTTCACCACCGCTGGCAGTGACGGAACCGGGTGGCTGAGCCGGTTCGGAGCCGCAGTGGCGGTGGCCTCCGGTGGTCGAAATGTCGGCCTTGACCAGACCGGCCTGGCGCTCCTCTGGCTCCGCTGGCTGGCCGGACTGCTCGGCCTCCCGGTGCTGCTGGTGATGAGTCGCAAAACCCTCGACATTCCCAATACCCAGAGTGCAACCGGCATTCTCTACGTTGCCTGTCTCGCAGTCATTCTCGGTGAGGCCGTAGCATCAGTATTCCAGCAGGAGCGATTCTGCCGGCGACAGCCACCGAGCCGCCGCGGCTGACCCGCTGTGTCGTCTGCCCGAGCACCGAGCTGTTTGTCCGCAAGAACTTTCCACAGCGACTGGGGGTCGGCATTGTCGTTGTCGGCTTCGCAGCCAGTTGTGTTGCCTGGGCCTACCGCGAGTTGGTGCTCACTTTTGGCATCCTCTTTGCGACGGCGGCGATCGACGTGGTTCTCTATTTCCTTGTGCCGGAATGCCTCACGTGTTATCGCTGCGGAGCCCGGTACACCGGGCCGGGAATCACCGACCGCTTCGGGGGCTTCAACCTTGAAACTCATGAAAAGCATCGCCAGCAGGCTGCCCGGCAGGGTCAGGCGGCATCTGCCGGGTCATAAGCGGTTCGGGGTGAGGGCATGATGGAAGCGGACGCACGACGGCTCGAGCTCGATCGCACGCGGATGGCTGAAGACCTCCGTGGTGTCGTCGCGGGTGATGTCATCTTTGATGACGCCGGACGGTCGCTCTATGCCACCGACGCGAGTCTGTTTCAGCTGATGCCTCTGGGTGTTGTTCGCCCTCGGTCAGTCGATGATGTTGCCGCCACACTCGAGTGGGCGGCCCGCAACGGCGTGCCCGTGCACCCGCGGGGCGCCGGTACGGGGCTGGCCGGAGATGCCCTAGGAGCTGGCATCATCCTTGACTGCTCCCGGTATCTCCGCCGAATCATCAGCACCGCAGATGAGACGGTCTGTGTGCAGCCTGGTGTCACTTGCCGGCAACTCGAGGCCCATCTTGCTGCGGTCGACCGCTGCTTTGGCCCTGATCCCTCGAATGCTGCAGTGACCACGATCGGCGGCATGGTTGGCCGCAACACATCGGGTAGCCGGTTTCCGCTGTATGGTGCGGTTCGTGATCGGATTGTGGCTGCTGAAGTTGTCTTCAGTGACGGTACTGTGGCTGAACTGCTGCCAACCGCCGTCGCAACCCGAGGCGAAACCGACGGGCTGCCGGCCGATGCGGCTCGGCGGGCGACGCTGGCGAGAGGCGTCGCTGCTGTTTGCGAGACGGCCCGGGACGAGCTGTCCGCCTGGGCAAAGTCAGGCCGGCTGGTGCATGGTGGGTATCGGCTTGACGGCGTGGTCAGGCCGCCTGATCCGACCAGTACCGCACCACCCGTGGTCAACCTTCCCGGGCTGCTGGCTGGAAGCTCAGGGACGCTGGCAGTGGTGACGGCAGTGACACTTACCACCAGCCCCAGCATGGCGGGCTCGGCGGTCGGGCTCTTCTTTTTCGACTCGCTCGAGCGGGCGGCAGCCGCCGCATTAAGGCTCCAGGGGGCGTCGCCCACCGCCTGCGACCTCTTCGACAAGCGGCACCTTGCACTCTCACGGTCAGCATCGGCAGCCTTCGAACGGCTTATCCCGGCGGTCGCCGAGGCGGGACTGCTGGTGGAGTTTGCCGGTGACGATCAAGCCAGCTGTCAGCAGCAGCTCGATGATGCCGTCGATCTGATGCGGCGATCGCGTTTTCATTGCATCGATGTGCGGCGGGCCGAGGTGGCCGCCGATGTCGAACTGTTCTGGCAACTGTCGAGGACCGTTGTCTCGACGTTGCATGGCGTCCGGGGAACTGTCCGGCCCGTGCAGTTCATGGAGGATGTGGTCATTCCACCGGCCCAGCTTCCAGCATTTCTGGTTCGCTACCAGGAGGTACTCAAACGACACGCCGCCACGGCGCTGCTGTACGCTCATGCCGGACATGGCCAACTGCATGTGCGACCCTTTGCCGACCCCCGCCGCGACGGCGAACGCAAGCGGCTCGAGGCTTTGGCGGCCGACCTCGTGGCGGCGGTCGTGCGGCTCGATGGCACCCTGGGTGGTGAACAGGGGCTCGGCCTCTCCCGTACCGGTTTCTTTGCCCAGCACTTTCCGGCACAGCTGGAGGTTTGTCGTGAAATCAAGCGGCTCTTCGATCCAGCTGGTCTGCTCAATCCCGGCAAGATCGTCCCGGCTGCCGATGAGCCCCAGCCGGCCTGGCGGCAGCTCCCAGCGGCCACCCATGAGCATGTGGCCTTGTCGCAGCTGACCTGGCTGCCGGAGACGCTCAACGCCGAGGTCGATGCCTGCAACGGCTGCGGGGCATGCCGGGCTGATGCCGGACCGGTACGGATGTGTCCCCGGTTTCGGGAGTCACCCGGTGAAGAATGGTCGCCCCGGGCCAAGGCCAATCTGGTCGCAGGGATGCTCAACGGCTCGGTCGATCCTCAGGCCGATGGCATGGAGGCGGTCCGGGCCATTGCCGATACCTGCTTCAACTGCCACCAATGTCGGAACGACTGTGCCGCGGGTGTCGATATTCCCGCGCTCGTGACCGAATTGAAAGCGGCTGTTGTCGCTGCTGAGGGACTACGGTGGACGCCCTGGCTGCTGGCTCGGGTTGACCAGCTCTCGGCCCTCGGCGGGAGGCTGCGGCCACTGTCAAACTGGGCGTTGACGAATCCTCAGGCCCGCTGGCTGCTGGAACAGCTGTTAGGCATTGCCCAGGGCCGAAGGCTACCCAAGTTCTCAGGCAACACCTTCCTGCGGTGGGCCGCCCGCCGCGGCCTGACTCGGCCATCGAAGCGGGCCGGCCGGAGGGTTCTGGTGTTTCTCGACACCTTCGCCCGACGTCATGATCCGCTGGTGGCTCGGTCGTTGGTAGCGCTGCTGGAACACAGCGGTGTTGGCGTCTATGTCGATCCCCGTCAGGTCGCCTCGGGTATCGCGGCCATCTCGGCGGGGGATCTCGATTTGGCCCGTCGGCTGGCCCGCCGTAACCTCAGGGTGCTCACCGATGCGGTGCGGCTGGGCTATGAGATTATTGCGACCGAGCCGGCGGCCGTTACGGCAATTCAGCACGATTACCCGCTGCTGATCGATGACGAAGAGCTGCCGCGGGTGATAGCAGCCACTCGGCATGCCACCGACTATCTCTGGGAGTTGCAGCAGGAAGGCCGGCTACTGAATGTACCGGACCAGTCTTCGGATTGGGAGGACCCTGATGACAGCTGTCCGGGAGCCGGCAGTAGCTGCTGGTGTGACCGAGTGTTCGGCCTGTCGCATCCAGATGGAACAGGCCGCGGACAAGCCGACGCTGCACCCGGTGGTGTTGCTGGCCATTGCCGCGGGGTTGGCACCACGAGAAAGATTGATGGTCGAACCGGCTGGCAAAAACGTGTAGCGAGGGTGCCGATGAATACGTCAGGCAGGCAGCAAGCCGGAGGAGATACCCAGCCAACGCGGGTGCAGGTGCAGCTGTTCGCCGGCATGGCCGCCGCGGCAGAGCAGCGACAGCTCGTCCTCGAGCCGATGGTCGCCACCGTCGCCGGCGTGCGGGCTGCACTCGCAACAGCGGTGCCAGCCATCGCTCCGCTACTGGCCCGCAGTGCCGTGGCTGTCGGGGGCTGCTATGCAGCTGATGAAACACCAATCGGCCCAAATGACGAGATCGCCATTATTCCGCCGGTGAGTGGGGGCTAGTGATGGCAGCGGTGCAGCTGGTTCACGAACCAATCGACGCAGCGGCCTTGCTGACTACGGTTGGCAGCCCCGACGCTGGTGCCAATGTGCTGTTTACAGGCACGACCCGCCGGCGGACTGGGGTGGTGACAACCGACTGGCTCGACTACGAAGCTTACGAGCTGCTGGCCCGGACTGAGCTTGAGCGGCTTCGGGATGAGGCGATCAGTCGATTTGGTCTGGCCGACTGTGGCATTATTCATCGGCTCGGTCGGGTCGCCGTCGGTGAGACCAGCGTGGCCGTGGCCGTCTCGGCGGCCCACCGTCGCGAGGCGTTTGCTGCGGCTGAATGGCTGCTTGAGCAGCTTAAACGGCAGGTGCCGATCTGGAAACGCGAAGCCGGCCCAGCCGGTATGGTCTGGGTGCATCCGAAATCGGCCGGGCCGCCCGGAACCGATGCTTCGTGATCTCTGTGATGAAAAACGATCCCCACTCTGCTCCCCAGCGTTTCATGTCCACTGATTCAAGTCTGACCTCAACTTCCAAAGGCGAACTGGTCGACTCCTTCGGCCGGCGGCATACCGACTTGCGGGTGAGTGTCACTGACCGCTGCAACCTGCGGTGCAGCTATTGCATGCCACTGGAAGCGGTGTTCAAGCCGCGGGAGGAGCTGCTCACCTACGAGGAGATCACCCGGGCCGTGGCGGTGGCGACACGGTTGGGTATTCGGACGGTGCGGCTGACCGGCGGTGAGCCACTTGTCCGGGCTGAGCTCGATCAGCTGGTGCGGCAGTTGGTGACGCTTCCGGGCCTTGATGAAGTGGCCCTCACCACGAACGGACTGCTGCTGGCCGAGCAGGCTGAGCGGCTGGCCCGGGCAGGCCTGGCGCGACTGAATGTCAGCCTCGACAGCCTCGACGCCGAACGGTTTGAGCAGATTGCCCGCCGGCCGGGGCTCGAGCGGGTGCTGGAGGGGTTGGCGGTTGCCAACCGCTGCGGCTTTCGTGCGATCAGGATCAATGCCGTCTCAATCCGCGGGCTGACGGAGGTCGAAATCATCCCCCTGGCTCGATTCTGCCGCGAGCAGGCTCTTCACCTGCGGTTCATCGAGTTCATGCCACTTGATGCCGATGATGGCTGGGCTGAGGCGAGCGTGCTCAGCGGTGATGAAGTGCGGCAGATTCTGGTGGCGGCCTTCGGGCCGCTTGAGCCGCTACATACGGAGGACGCCGGTCAGCCGGCGGTCGACTATCGCTATGCTGATGGGAGTGGATTGGTCGGCTTCATCAACCCGGTCAGTCAGCCCTTCTGCGATCGTTGTGACCGGCTGCGACTGACCGCTGATGGGCAGTTTCGCAACTGCCTGTTCTCGACCACCGAGTGGGATGCCCGGGCCATCCTACGAGGCCGTGGTAATGATGATGACCTGGCTCGGCTGCTCGTTGACTGCGTGCAGACCAAGCGGGCGGCCCACGGGATCGGGAATCTTGGCTTCGAGCGGCCAGATCGTGCCATGTACCAAATTGGCGGCTAATGCCGACGCGTATCGAGTCAACGACTATGCCAGCATTCTCTTCCAGCAATCTGCCGCGGCGGTATCTCGATAATGCCGCCACCAGCTGGCCCAAGCCTGAATCAGTCTGGCGGGCCTGGGAGCAGACCGCGCGGGAGAACGGTGCGGTAGCCGGCCGCGGTGGCTACCACGAGGCGGTGGCTGCCGATGCACTGCTGGCGCAGGCCCGCGGTGCGTTTGCCGACCTGCTCGCTGTGCCGGCTGATCGAATCGCTCTGCCGGCCTCGGCAACGATCGGCCTGAACCAGGCAATCCACGGGCTGCTGCGGCCGGGCGACCATGCGATTGCCACTGCTGCCGATCACAATGCCACTCTGCGACCGCTGCATCACCTTGCCTGCCAGGGCAAGATCGAGTTCACCGTGGTGCCCTGCGATGACCGCGGCTGGGTCGATCCCCAGACGATTGCCGATGCCTGGCGGCCGGCCACCCGGTTGGTCAGCCTCTCGCACGCCTCAAACGTCACCGGTACGGTTCAGGATGCGGCTGCCGTCGCAACGATCACCCGCGAACGCGGCGGGGTCACGCTGCTCGATGCGTCCCAATCGCTCGGGCAGGGTTCGGCAGCCGAGGCAATCGCCGACATCGTTGTTGCGCCGGCCCATAAGTGGCTGCTGGGAATGCACGGCATCGCAGTGGTGTTTCTGCGGGAAGGACTGATGCTCGACCCGCTGCTGCAGGGGGGCACTGGGTTGGTCAGTGAGTCATTTGAGATGCCGGCCGGTCTGCCGGAACGGCTTGAGGTAGGAACGGCCGATCTGCCCGCTGCGGCGGCTTTGGTGGCGGCGATTGAGTGGTGGGCGGCTCCAGAGCACCGTGGCCTGCTGGCGGCATGTCGCCAGCTGGCTCGGGACTGCCGCGACCGACTGGCCGCGATTTCGGGAGTCCGGGTCTGGGGTGGAGACATGGCCGGAGATGAAGGTGGGCCACCAATTCTGAGCTTCGTCGTCGAGGGCTTTTCGCCTGTTGAGACGGCAGCCCTGCTCGAGCAGATCGCCGGGGTTCAGGTGCGGGCGGGCTTCCACTGTGCTGCCGCTATTCATCAATGCCTTGGAACAGCCGCAGCCGGCACGGTGCGGGTCGCCTTCGGGCCGTTCAACACCAGTGATGACGTCGATGCGGTCGTGACCACAGTCGAGGCAATCGTCGGGTAGACTTCGGCTGATTCAGATAACGAAACGTACGGAGGTCGGTGCAGATGGCAGGAATCCCGAATGATGTCTGGTATGCCGATGGCCTGCGGTTTCGCTGCACCCAGTGCGGTGACTGTTGCACTGGTGCCGAGGGCTATGTCTGGGTCAATCAGGCCGAGATTGACGTTATGGCCGCTCGGCTGGAACTCGAGCCGGGAGAATTCGAAAAGCGGTTCGTCCGCAGAGTCGGCATTCGGCGGTCGCTGACGGAGCGTCCCGGTGGTGACTGCGTGCTGCTCGATGCCTCGACCCGGAAGTGCACCGTCTACGACCAGCGACCGCGGCAGTGCAAGACCTGGCCATTCTGGGACTCAAACCTGAAGTCGCCCGAGGCCTGGGAGGAAGCTGCCTCTCACTGCCCCGGCTGCAACAAGGGCAACCTCGTGCCCCTCGATACCATCCGCGAACAGGCCGCCAAGATCCGGATCTAATAAGGCTGCCACGAGCGGGAATGGCGGGGGTGTTACAGCACGCCGCCATGAGTGCGGTAGGGCGTCATGTGCGACGGCTGGTCGAGGAACCAGATGCGTTCCCACTCGTCCGTGATCGCCCGCAGATCTTCCGAGGTGTAGATCAGCTGCTGGGCCCGCCGGATCGGATCACCTGAATACATCGGAATCAGGCAGCCGCTGGATGTTGTCAGCACCGTAGCCAAGAGCAGAAGCCAGAACAGACGCAGACTGGTCCCGTTGGTGACGTTACCGGTGAGTGGGCGATTCATGCCGTCGTTCTCCCTGACCTGGGCGCTATGAATGGGCTGGGCGACTGGTTGGCTGCCGCCGAGGACACGACCCCGGCACGACATTCATGAGCCGAAATTTGTAGCGGCCAGCTCTCAGCAATGCGATGCCGAATCTGGCCAAACGGCTGCGGCCTGCCGCAAAGCAGCATCAGCCAAGGGCTTCGCCGTCGTCGGTTGGCTGGGCTGGTGTGGCAGGCTGCGGAGGCTGGGCGGCCACACCGTCGAGTTCGCGGACTCGCAATTCCATTTCCTTGCCCGGCTTGAAGGTGACAGTGCTCCGGGGAGCGACCCGAACCTGTTCGCCGGTCTTCGGATTTCGTCCGATTCGGGCTTCGCGGCGTTTGATTTGGAAAATCCCAAAGTTCCGAAGTTCGACCCGGCCATCCCTGATGAGACTCTCGGTGAGCGCGTCGAAGGTCGCCTGAACCAGTTGGGCCGCCTGCGGTTTGGGCAGGTCGAGCCGTTCGCAGACAGCCTGAATGATGTTCTGCTTGGTCACGACGCAGCAGCTCCGGCTGGGAGAACGATGAGCCATTGCCATCCCGCAGCTGCCGCGAGCAGGGCGAGAGACCGTGGCGGTCGTTACGGGCGTCGGGAACCATAGGGGGGGGCTCGAGGCGTGTCAACTATTGCCGATCATAGATCGGGAAAACCGGCCGGGCCGGAAACATCCGCTTTTTCGATATCGGCCGCTTGACCAGCAGGCTTGAGCTAATCATTACATTCGGTCAAAGCGGCAGGTTTCGGTTTCTTTGATAGCCCGTCGGTGCGGGCCCCGGCCTGCGGTACACTCACTTTCTGTCGTAACAGCACACCAGTTTTTCCGCCGTGCAATGCCCGACCCTGCCCCCCTAGCCTCTCAGCCCTCCGTCGATCTGGCGGTGACCCTCGGCCGCCTGCGGCTGCCCAATCCGATCATGGTCGCCTCCGGGACCTTTGGCTACGCGGGCGAAATGGAAAAGATAGTGCCGCTCGATCGGCTCGGCGGGATCGTCCCCAAGACCATCACGCTGGCCGCACGGCTGGGGAATCGCCCCTGGCGAACTGTCGAAACCTCGGCTGGCCTGCTCAATTCGATCGGACTCGACAACGATGGCATCGATCAATTCCTGGTCGACAAGCTGCCCTTTCTGCGAGGCTGCGGAGCACCGGTCGTGGTCAGCATTGCCGGCGGTTCAGTCGACGAGTTTGTGGAACTGGCAGCCCGGCTGGCCACTGAGCCCGGCATTGCCGCACTGGAACTCAACATCTCCTGTCCCAATGTCAGCCATGGCGTTGACCTGGCGACCGACCCAGAGATGTGCCGGGCGGTCGTTGCCGGGGTGCGGGCCGCGACCGACACGCCGGTGCTGGCCAAACTGACGCCGAACGTCAGTGACATCGCCGCCATTGCCCAGGCGGCGGCCGATGGCGGTGCTGATGCGGTCACGCTGATTAACACCTGCCAGGGCATGGCCGTCGACTGGCGGCGTCGGCGGCCGCTGCTCGGCAACGTGATCGGGGGCCTGAGCGGTCCTGCCATCAAGCCGATTGCCCTGCGGTGTGTCCACCAGGTGCGCAGAGCAGTTGCGATCCCGATCATCGGCGTCGGCGGCATCATGACGATCGACGACTGCATGGAGTTTTTTGTGACCGGTGCCTCGGCCATTCAGATTGGGACGGCAAGCTTCGCCGAGCCGGTGGTCTCGGGCCGGCTGCTCGCTGAATTGCCGCGGGCCCTCACCGAACTTGGGGCGCGGTCGCTGACTGAGGTGGTCGGTAGCTTGCAGCTCCCCGCCGCTCCGCAGGCACCGCCGACAGCCTGATGCCCCGGGGGCTGTGGCGAGTTGCCCCTCTCCCATTCCGTTTTGAAGTGCACCTTTTGCAGAGAGCGATCAGCCCAGGATGAGCGAACCAGCCGATCAGACCGCCGCTCCAACCCGCCAGCGGGTGCTGTCGGGCATCCAGCCGACCGGGCGTTTTCACTGGGGGAACTACTTCGGGGCAATCCGGCAGTACATCGAACTGCAGGATGCCGGTGACGCCTTCTATTTTATTGCCGACCTTCATGCCCTCACGACCGTCCGCGATCCTGGCCGGCTGCGGGGCTTCGTCCGTGATGCCGCCCTCGACCTGTTGGCACTCGGGCTCGACCCCGACCGGGCCACGCTCTTCGTGCAGTCGGATGTGCCGGAGGTGGCCGAGCTGACCTGGCTGTTGATGACCGTTACCCCGATGGGGTTGCTGGAACGCTGCCACGCATACAAGGACAAAAAAAACCGGGGACTGCCAGCTGACGCTGGGCTGTTCACCTATCCGGTGCTGATGGCGGCTGACATTCTCGCCTACGACGCCGACATTGTGCCGGTGGGTGAGGACCAGGTGCAGCACATCGAGGTCTGCCGCGATCTGGCCGGCACCTTCAACCATCTCTACGGCGATGTCTTCCGGCTGCCCAAGCCCCGGCTGGTTGAAGGGGGAGCGAAGGTGCCCGGCACCGATGGCCAGAAGATGTCGAAGAGCTACGAAAACACCATTGAGGTCTTCGAGGAACTGGCCCCGCAGAAGAAAAAAATCATGCGGATCACCACCGACTCGCGGCCCATGGAAGAGCCGAAGCCGCCGGAGGATGACCATCTCTATGAGCTTTTTGCCCTGTTGGCCCCTCCCGCAGACGTGGCCGCAATGGCTGACCGGTACCGGCAGGGCGGTTTTGGTTACGGCGAGGTGAAGAAGGCTCTGGTCACGGCGGCGGTCGATTACTTTGCCTCTTTGTGCAGCGGGTCTACACGCCGCGGGAGATTGATTACTGCCGCAGCCGGCGGATGGCGATGCAGCACTTTGCCGGTCGCTGGTCGGCGAAGGAGGCGATTCTCAAGGCACTTGGAACCGGCTGGCGGCAGGGCATCAGCTGGCGGGATATTGAGGTGCTCAATGGCGCAAGCGGTCGACCGACAGTGACGCTGGCCGGCGGCACCCAGGATCTGGCCGAACGCATGGGTATCACTGGGGTGCTGGTGAGCATCTCGCACTGCCGC